>JBOHOS010000138.1:0-3870 GCA_050731295.1 Nitrospiraceae bacterium
GCCCTCAACGGTCCTCGCCACCCCTGCCGCTTATCCAACTGCCGGAGACCGTTCCGAACCGCCTTTTCCGCCGCTTTCTGCATCTGGAGGTTCAATGTGGTGAAGACCTCCAGGCCTCCTTTGTAGACCACCGCCTCACCATACTTCGCGACCAATTGCTGCCGCACATACTCCATGAAATACGGCGCGACCTGCTCAGATCCGATATGGCGGAACGTGAGCGGTTGTGCGACGGCTTCTTGACGTGAAGCCGCGTTAATGAATCCGGCCTCCTCCATTCTCGCAAGGACGTGCTCCTGGCGTTTCCTGGCCCGATCCATATTTTTGTACGGCGAGTAATTGTTCGGTGACTTGGGAAGGCCGGCCAACAACGCAGCTTCCGCCAAGGTCAACTCCGAAAGACTCTTCCCGAAGTAGGTCTGCGCAGCCGCGGCCACTCCGTAGGCGCCCTGACCGAAGTAGATCTGATTGAGGTACATTTCGAGGATCTGTTCCTTGTTGAGGATCAACTCGATTTTGTATGCGAGGATAAGTTCTTTAAACTTTCTCCCGTAGGTGCGCTCCGACGAGAGAAAGAGCGAGCGCGTCAACTGCTGGGTGATCGTGCTGGCCCCTTCCACCTTTCCGCCACGTCGTAGGTTGGTCCATACTGCCCGTACGATCCCGATCACATCCAACCCCGGATGTTCGAAAAATCGGGCATCCTCGACGGCAACCACCGCATGGGTCAGCTCCTGGGGAACCTCGGACAGCGGGGTGAGAATGCGCCGCTCCACATAAAACTGACCGATCAGTTGGCGATCGTCCGAGTAGACGCGGCTGACGAGGCTGGGCTGGTATTGCGTCAGGGAGTCCAGAGACGGGAGGTCTTGCGAGACATACCAGAGCAATCCCGCTGCGCCTGCGATCACTAGGACCACCAACGCCATGAAGGTGAGCAGGACAATCCCCCACCAAGACCACCGTCTCGAGCGAGGTGGCTCGATGAATTGATCAGTCAGCGGCATCTCGTCAGAGTCTCCAGCGAGGGGTTCATCAAGGAAGGAAGCCAAGTCACCTTACAATGGCATTGACCAAAACTCAAGGACAAGCCCGCCCCCGAGCGCTCTACCCCTATCAAGCCATTTGAAGATCTTATCCAAGCTGAGATCGTTGCGTCATTTGAAAATCTTACCGAGGCCCGAGGCGTCTCGGTGCCCTGCGTTTTCCCCTGTCGCTCCCTTGCCTGGAGCGATCGCCGTTCCTGAGCCAATTGTGTACGCCGATTGTTTGACAGGGCAGGGCTGTCGCACGAGGTATCCGAGGACTGAAGGTCAAGCCGCGCTACGGGGAGCGTGCTCGCGGGATGGGTGCGGGTCGCGACTCCGCAGGGTGGCCACGCGATTGAGTGTCCGCTTGCGTCGCTGCAGGCGCCGACCGACCTGGCGAGGACTGATTGCGAGGAGCTGCGTGTCTGGCGTCAACTAGATTTGCGGGTTGGCGACAATTAGAAGTGGAGGGGCCGTCCTCCGGGTTAGGGAGCCATCCGGGCTCCGTCGGTGCGATCGTCGTTCACGTTCGTGTCTCCCGCTCTCTTCATGTCAGGCATGCTTGCCGCGGATGGAGTCTGACTTCTTGCTTTCGCTGCTTGCGCCCGGTCGCTAGGGATCGGGAGTTCGAGAATCACGGCATGAGGAACCACCCGATCAACAGCCGCCGCGGTGGTCATCGGATCTTTGAAGATCTGATCCCACTTGCTGAAGACGAGATTGCTGGTGATGAGCACCGAACGGCGTTCATAGCGTTCGGCCAGCAGGGTGAACCGCACGTCCATCTCTTCACGGTCCTGTTGCACATACCCGAGGTCATCGAGGATGAGCGCGTCAAAGCGGTCGAGTCGTGTCAGTTCTGCGGCGAGGCGGAGATCGCGTTTGGCTGCGAGCAAGCGCTGGACGAGTTGGAAGGTCGGGGCAAAGAGCACGGGGCGCCGCTGCCGGACGAGCTCCAGGCCGAGCCCACAGACGAGATGGGTCTTGCCCGTACCCGGATTGCCGAACACGAGCACATTGGTGGCCTGATCCAGGAATGCGCCCTCGCGGAGCGTGGCCACGGCGGTCCGGACTTTGGGCGGCAGTCGTGCCAGGTCGAACGTGGCCAGGCTTTTGCCTCGTGGCAACGTGGAGTCCACGATCAGGCGTTCCACACGACGGGCCGCGCGGTCACTGGCTTCCGGCATGGCCAGCGTCTGCAAAGAGGCCTCATGCGACAGCCCTTCGCGCGTGGCCTGTGCGGCCACGACGGCATACTCGCGGGCGAAGGTGGGCAGGCAGCGCGCGCGCAGCAAGACCGGCCGCGTCATGGCTGATGTCGTCATGCGCCACCTCCCCCCGCCTCGAGACAGGCGTCATAGACGGAGAGATCGGGAGGCGTAAGCGCACATGGCGGCACGGCCATCACGTCGGGCTGCACGAGTGCCGTGACCTGCGTCGCATCCCAGCGTGTGCCGCCGTCGAGCAGCCGCCCCAGCACGGTCTCCACCTCGCACGCACTCGTGCGGGCCGCCAACTGGAGCAGGCGCACGTATTCGACATCCGCCCGGCTCCCATGGTAGGCCGTGAGCGCATCATAGGCCCGGCGGAAGGGCGTGGTCGGAAACAACGTGGCGTGATCGCGATACCGGGCGAACGCGCCGGGCGTGCGCACCAGGGATCCAATCAGATGCCGATCGTCCATGGCGGCCTGCCCGCGGCCCCGCCGCCGGTCGATGGTGGCCACATCTTCTCCGGCATACCGCACCTCGAGTCGTTCGGGATAGACCCGCACCTCCAACGGCTCGCCAATCAGCCGCGAGGCGACGGAATAGACGTTGTGGCCGACACGAATCATCGAGAAGCGATTGACCACCACCCGGAGCACGCGGAAATCCTCGAGGCGAGTGGACGGCCGCGCTCGCATGCGCGGGAGTTCTTTCTGGAGCGTCGCCTGGCGCCCTCGATTCCGCCCGGCGAGGATCGCCCGCAGAAACTGCGCAGAGTGGGCCGGGCTCTCGAAGTCGCGCTGTCCCCGGAGCAGGAGCGCGTGCTCGATCGCCCGCTTGAACCGGTGATGGGCTTGTTCTACATCGCCATTCTCATGACCGCGGCCGGGCGTGTTCGCGTCGGGCCGCACCCCATCGTGATCCAGCACCTGCCGATACCGCTCGTTGAAGGTCCGGCCCCCCTTGCGCAGGTCATGGGTGGCCGCCGACAAATTGTCCGTCCGGTGGATGGCCGGAACCCGTCCCAGTTCCCAGACCGCCGCTTGAACCCCGGCGATCAGGGCCTCGAAACTTTCTGAGACACAGATCGCGCCGGTCTCCCAGTTCGAGTACGGCAGGACGAAGTGATAGAAGAGGTGATCGAACGGCTGCCCATTGAGGGTGATGCCTAGCGAGCCCATGCGGGTGAAATCGCTCTGGGCATACTCGCCCGGACGATGGTGCTGCGGAAACATCACCTCCCGGTCGGGCCCGTGGATGGCTCGCCAGCGCCGGATCCGGCGCTGCAAGGTGCGGAGTTGGCCGTCAGTCAATCGGACCTCGGGCCGTCCCCGCAGGGTCTCGAAAATCGTCGTTGCCTCAAGAGTAGGGGCTTCGACCAACAGTGCCTCAATCTCCGGCCACAAGGCCGCAAAGGGATCGAGGCGCGTCCGATACTGCCGGGGCTTTTTCCGCTGACTGGGGAGCGGCCCCATCCGATACCGCCGGGCCGTGTTCTCACTCATCCCTGCCCGCATGGCTGCTGTTGAGAGTGGTGTGCCTGTGCCGAGTTCCATCATCAGTCTCCTCACTTGCCGGTCCGTGACCATTCGCCCTCCCTTGGTAGAGCGGAGAGGATACAGGACCGGCGGTTA
>JBOHOS010000139.1:0-1922 GCA_050731295.1 Nitrospiraceae bacterium
CCCCGTGATAACCCGGAGATTGGCCAGCTCTAAGTCTGCCATTTGTTTCACAAACAGGATACTGGCGAGAACCACACCGACTCCGACTGCAGAGATGAGGTCCACGAGCACGGTGATGAGAAGAACAATAGTCATGATGACGACGTCGGCTCGCGGCCGTTGAACGACATGCTGCAGGAATCGCCAGTCGATAATATCCACGCCGACCTTGAAAAGAATTCCTCCCAGGACCGCGAGCGGAATTTTCTCCGCCAATGGGCCGACCCACAATAAGACTCCCAGGAGTACGATCGAATGCAGCATCCCGGACAGCGGCGTGCGACCACCCGTGCGGATATTGGCCACTGACCGCATGGTAGCGCCGGCCCCCGGTAACCCCCCGAAGAAACCCGACACCATATTGCCCAGGCCTTGGCCAATCAATTCACGGTTCGAGTCGTGCTGAGTCCGGGTCATGTTGTCGCAGACCAAGGATGTGAGCAAACTATCGATGGCGCCCAATACGGCCAGAACCATCGCGGTCTCAACGATGAACGCGAGTCCGTTCATGTGTAAGGAGGGAAGGATGGGAACGGGGAACCCCGCCGGAATGTCGCCGATCACAGGGGCTGCGGATAAGAAGAATGAGGTGATCGGGGTGCCGACCAGGAGAGCGAGCAACTGCGAAGGAATCACTGTGCTCACCGAGGGAGGTGTTAAGTAGACGATGGCGAGCGTGAGCAGTCCAGCCAGTACGGCGTGGAGAACCGGATGAGTGAAAAATTCAGGAAGCGCTTTGAGCGTGGCCAAAACCCCGTCCGGCTTGGCGGCATGACCCAGGAGCGGACCGAGTTGAAGAATCAAAATGATGGCGCCGATCCCACTCATGAAGCCTGAGATCACCGGATACGGGACCAGGGTAATGTAATGACCGATGCCGCTAAACCCCAGGAAAATTTGAAAGGCCCCGCCCAGCATCACCGCCGTGAAGGCTAACGCCGGTTCTTGGCCGAACTGTGCAATAATTCCTGCCATCACCACCGTCATGGGTCCCGTTGGCCCAGAAACTTGAGCCGGTGTCCCTCCGAAGAGCGCGGCAAAGAACCCGACGAAGATCGCTCCATAGAGACCGGCAATAGCTCCAGCGCCTGAAGCGACCCCGAAGGCTAAGGCCAGTGGCAAGGCGACTACGGCTGAGACCAGTCCGCCGTAAATGTCTCCACGCACGTTTTTGAAATGAAGACCTTGCACCCAGTTGATCATCTGACTATCGCCTTGAGATTCAGGACCACTGGACTACGCGCTGTTTGGGACTGCGCCCTATGTTTGCTCTCCGACCAGAATCCACCCGAACCGCTCCTGGATCACCGGTAAGGTTGAAGCTTCCTCAGGCAACTTTTCGCGCAACTTAGCCGGCAGCACAATCATCGTGCGCCCGGGCTCCTCTACGTAACGGCGGATGTTCTCTTCCTCGTTCAGTCGCACGACCGTGACCTTTCGTTTCGCATAGAACACCATCGAGGGTCGATTCGGGCCGTACATAATCAACCGATCCGCCGGATCGAGAGAGAGCCCTGCCGTTACGGCTAATTCCTGGGGCGGCGAGAGGAAATACCGGCTCAGGTGAGGAAGCGTGAGATGCAACGTGATCAGGATGACCAAGGCCATCGTGGTCCCTGCCGCCCAAAAGACGCCGGCGCGACGAGACGGCGAAAACCCCAGATAGCCCACCGCAGCCATGCCGGCCATCAGTAGCGCGGACGCCGCATAGGGTCCGGCATCGAAGTGAAATTGTGTCGCGTAGGGAAAGTTTTTCGCGAGTTTCTCGGCATAGGCATAGAACACCGACGGCAGCGCCGCCAGCGCCACCGCGAGAACCGTCCCCAGCACGATCATCGTATAGAGCGCGACCCGCAGGCCGGCGGGCGCAGGACCCTGACTGG
>JBOHOS010000140.1:0-1362 GCA_050731295.1 Nitrospiraceae bacterium
CTCTCGACGACTGGCCGACATGTCGGTGAAATCGGAATCGTATACGCTGGGCCCGGCCGAGCGTCTCCTGCTCTGGCTGGACCCTGATGCGGCCGCCGACGAGGCGGCACGAGCGGCCGCGTCACCGGCGGTCTTCGGTACCGTCTGGAGCGACGATCTCGGAGACCGCCGCTCGAAGCTGGCCGCCCAGGCCGTCGCGCTGGTTCGCGGCAATAAACGGTTGCTCGTGGTCAGCCCAGATCATCGCTCGGCCGACGACACACTGGGAGTCCTCGCGCGCGCCTTGCGCGCGGCCGGGCTTCAATTTAAGAGCCTGACCAGCCGCTATGAGATGGCGATCCAACCGGAAGCCGCCGGCATGGCCCTGCCCGAATTCGGCTTTGAGGCGCAGATGCACCACTTCTACGCGAGGTCCCGAGCCGATAAGGCCACCCTCAGGCGAAAGTACGAGCGGTTCCGCGAACTGACGCCGCTCCTCGCCTACAAAGCGGAGAAGCAGCGTGATCTCGACGAAGTGAAGTTGTTGGAGTGGCGGCTGATCACGCAATGCACCGAGTTCCAGGACAAAATCAAGGAGATCGACACGACGCTGGCGGAGTATGAGGCGATCCCGATCTGGAAACGCCTGGCGATGCAGACCATGGGCAAGAACATCGGCTCTCTTGCGGAGTATCGAACGATTTATGAGCAGAGCATCGAGAAGTTGAAAGGCGAGCTGGACATCGCCAAGCAACGCATTTCGGAATTGATTCCCGAAGCGGCCATTCCGAAAGACCTTCGGCCCGAATATCAAGAATTGAAAGAAGAGGTCACCCACCTGGGCGGCACGAAGAAAATTCGGGAATTGCTCGCGGCGGAAGAAGGCACCAACCGGCAAGCGTTCATCCAAAACAAACGGATTGTCGTCACCACCGCCTCGCGCGTCGCGTCGGACGCTCTCTTTACCCGGGTGCGGTTCGATGTGCTGATCGCCGACGAGGCCCCGTTCATTCCGGCACCGTTCCTGCTGGCCGCATCCGGACTCGTTCGAGAGAAGATCATTCTCACAGGCGACACGCGCGACCTTCCGACCGCTCAGGAGTGGGCGTCACCATGGAGACAGCGCACGACCCACGATTCGAGAGCGGATGATGTCTTGACGAGTGATCCGGCGATTAAGGATAATGCATCGCACTAATCTGAAGGTTGCTCAAAAAGACCTCCATAACACCCGCCCTGCCCCAGGCGCGGTCGGGACGCGCCCCTTCCCGTGGCAAGGCCCGCAGGGTCCTAGTAGTTGGAGGGCTTTTTCAGCAACCTGTAAGAGCCGAAGTGGCGGAACTGGCAGACGCACCAGATTCAGGGTCTGGCGCCCTCACGGGT
>JBOHOS010000141.1:0-3641 GCA_050731295.1 Nitrospiraceae bacterium
GAGTCGCTAGGTGCGGGCCAATCGTAAGAAAGACGGGGGCGGTCTGTCAATTCATGTGTGTTTCAGCGGCTTCTGATCCCTCGCGGCTCGGACTGGGCCGCATTCTGCCGTGCAAACGATGCGGCATCAGCTCATGAGGCGTTCAACACTTCGCGCACCCGTTGGGCCAGGCATTCCGGTGTGAACGGTTTCTGCACGAACGCGATGTCTTTGTCGAGCACGCCATGGTGAACAATGGCGTCATCGGTATAGCCGGACATATAGAGCACGCGGGTCTCGGGATGGATCGGCGCCAGGCGCTCGGCCACCTCTCGCCCGCTCATGCCCGGCATGACCACGTCCGTGACGAGCAGATGGATCGGCCCGCGCACACGCTTGGCGACGGACAGGCCGTCCATGCCGTTGCTCGCTTCACAGACGGTGTATCCGCTGATTTCCAACACGGATCGGGCAAACCTCCGGACCGCTTCTTCGTCCTCAATGAGTAGCACCGTCTCCGATCCTGATGGAGCATAGCGCGGCTTTTCGTCGGATGCGATGCCCTGCGCGTCGTTCTCTATACACGGCAAGAAGACCTTGAAGACACTCCCGCGGCCGACCTCGCTTTCGATCATGATCAAGCCGCCGCTCTGTTTCACGATTCCATAGGCCGTTGACAGGCCCAAACCTGTGCCCTTCCCGAACGGCTTGGTGGTGAAAAAGGGCTCGAAGATGCGCGCTTGGAGCATCGCATCCATCCCCACGCCGGTATCCTCGACCGCCAACATGACATACGACCCGGGCTCCACTTTTCCCGCGGCGCCCGGTGGAATCGCGCTCCCGTCCACATCGCCCGTCTCAATGGTCAGCTTGCCGCCGTGGGGCATCGCGTCACGGGCGTTCACGACGAGATTGACGATCACCTGCTCGATCTGGCTCGGATCGGCATGGACGGTCCCGAGCCCGTGGCGAAGAGTCACGACCAGATGGATGTGCTCGCCGATCAACGGCCTGAGCATTTTCTCCATGTTCTCGACGATGGCGTTCATGTTGAGCACCTTCGGTTGCAGCACCTGTTTTCTGCTGAACGCCAGCAGTTGATTGGTCAGGGCGGCCGCCCGATCACCGGCTTCCTTGATCATCTCGATTTCCTGACGAAGCGAGTGACCGGGCTCGATTCGATCGAGCAACATTTGGCTGTACCCTGAGATCACCGTCAGCAGATTGTTGAAGTCATGGGCGATACCTCCCGCCAATTGCCCTACCGCCTCCATCTTCTGCGCGTGACGAAGCTGACTCTCAGTGTGTTGCAACGTGAGTTCCGCACGCTTCCGCGCAGTCACATCGACCGTGATGCCCAAGACCAACGGCGGGGCATCGGCCTGCTGAGCGAAGCGGACGGCATGCATCTCCAAATTGAGCCGGGTCCCTTTCAGGCCGACGATCTCGAACTCGCACGTCCCGTTCTCGCCGGCGCAGACGGTTTGGCAAAAGGCCTTGAACGCGTCCCAATCGCCCAGCACGATAAACGACGACAGCGATTGGCCGATGACGGCTCCGGGCTCGGACGCCTCAAACAGCGCCAAGCCCGACGCGTTTATCTCGGTCACGCGCGCGCCGGAGGTCATAAGCAGAACGCAGGCCGGCTCCGTATCGACGATCGTGCGCAGCCGGTGCTCGCTGGACCGGAGGGCATGGCTGAGCTGGCGGATGACCTGGCGGACGAGATAGCCGGCGACGAGCAACAGCAGCGCGGTGACGGCCATCTGCAGCAGCAGGGTCCGCAGCGCCTCGGCGCGCGTTCGCTCCAGCGAAAGATCCACGCGGATCCACCCCACGATGTTAAGAGTCGGCGCAGGCGACCCGGCGTCGGAAAACGAGGAGCTCGCGCTCTCTTTACTCGACGCATAGAGCGGTTCGAAGATCACCAGGATCTCATCACCTCGGGCGTCGCGCTCGACCTGCACGTTTTCAACACCGCTCTCCTCGGCGCGACGCAATGCCTCCGTGGATCGAACCTTGCCGATCAACCGAATATCGTTCGACGCGACGACCATGTGATCCTGATCGAGAATCAAGACCCGCCGGACATCGAGATCCCGCCAGCCACGGCTGAGGGCCTGCTGCACGATAAACAAATTGTTCTCGACGGCCGTGGAGCCGATCGAAGCCAGGCCGCGCGCGATGGCGAGGCCGTGCATTTCCGCCTGTTCTTTCATTTCGGTTTGTTGCTTTAAGATGAGTCCCGCCCCATACGCCGCCATGAGACATACGATCAGCGCGGAGAGCGTCCAGGTCAGGCGCCGTTCCGGCGTCCAGAAGGTTGGGCTGTCAATGTGTTTCAGCACGCCGGCTCCGAGCGGGCGGTGGTCGGAAGTCCTGCTCCAGATTCAGTCTGGCCGGCCCCTCTTGGGGCACGACCACGGCTTGCTCGCGCAAGCGGAGCGCCTCATGCTTGCGCGCCCAGGCCGGAAGCGCCTCCGATTCCCGGACGGGGGCTATCCCCTAATCCAAGGACTGCCGCCATTCCTACTGCCATCGCGTCGATGACCCGTCCGCGCATACCTCTCCCGCAAGAAGGCTGGGCTTCGTGAATAATGTAGCAAAGGATGTGGGACTTGTCTGGAACGGCGGGCGGAAGAACGTTCAGTGGACCTTACGGTCCCCGAATGAGATCGTCGGGCAACTCGTTGGGGTTGTCCTTATCAGAGGGCGGAAAGTGGATCGCGAGCAGGTCGGCACAGCGGGCGATGGCCCGGCACATGGCGGGGATCGATTGCCCGGTATGAATACCCTGCAGCAGCTCTGTCACCAGCTCGTCCCACGTGCCTGGCGGCACCCGTTCATGAATCGCACGGTCGGCCAGCACCTGGGCTCGCCGTTCGAGCAGAGAGAGCATGATCAAAATGCCTGTTCCTTCCCGTGTCCGATGCAGACCGTGCGCATAAAAGGCCCATTCCGCGCGACGCCGCACTTTCATGGCCATCCGCTCGTTGGGTGTCAGCAGCCGGATGCACCAGGCGCGCGTGCCGATCGCGCTCCCGAGCAGATAGGCGCCGACGACCCCGACTAAAATCCAGCCGGGATGATGATCGGTCCATCCCCACGGGCTCCAGCCAAACTCGACCGCCAAGAGTAACGTGAGAACCAGAAGTGCAGACAACAGGCCGGCCAGGTGCCATGATTCACGATACCGAGCGGACGCCGGCACGATCATTGGGACAATTTCTCCTCGCGTCCGCTGCTCGGCGGTCTGCACGGCGTCGCGAATCTTGGCCATATCGTGTTCCGAAAACATCCTCGACTCAGCCATTAACGTTCAGCGATCAGTCTCATTGGCAAGTTGACTGCGAGCACCGAGCGCCGGCGCTCGTGTCGTCACCATCTTCCGGATGCGCCGCCACCGCCGAAATCGCCGCCACCGCCGCTGAAGGTATCGGATGAAGAAGGAAACCCGCCGCCACCGTATCCTCCACCCCATCCCGGTCCCCATCCACCGTTCCATCCCCGTGACGCGCGTCTGGCTCCGCCGGAGAGCGCCGCCAGAAGAAACGCCACCACCATCCCGATGGCGCCCGCCGCAACCGCCAGGCGGACTCCCGATGGGAGGCCGATGAAAAAAGAAAGCAAGCCGCCGACCGCTCCGGCCAGCAGGCGTAACG
>JBOHOS010000142.1:0-11344 GCA_050731295.1 Nitrospiraceae bacterium
AATCGAGCCAGACCAGCAAGCGGCGCGTTAGGAAACAGGCGCGCCGTAGCATCCCGTCGGCGTTTAGCCTGCGCTAATCGAAAGTCCGCCCCCACCAGCGACTCATGTTCTCCCGGGGTCCGCAGCCGGTTCAAGTCCAGGACAATCAACAATCGCTCATTGATACGCCCGATACCGGCAATGAATTCGGCGCCTACCGTGGACCCTACCGACGGGGAGGGTTCGATGTACTGCTTTGGAATCCGAATCACTTCAGAAACCGAATCGACGATCAACCCGACGACGTACCCGTGCACCTTCACCACCACAGTGCGCGACCGCGCGGTATGGATCCCCTCCGCCATCCCCAAGCGCCGCCGCAGGTCCAACACGGGGATAATGCGTCCGCGCAGATTGATTACTCCTTCAACAAACGGCGGCGCTTTCGGAACCCGCGTCACCTCGACCATCCGGTTGATCTCCTGCACACTCAGGATATCGATGGCCAGTTCTTCTCGATCAACACAGCACGTGACGAATTGGCAATCCTCCTGGCCGGTCCCATCGCGCCCCATCGATTCACCCGCGAGGGTCGTCCCTCCATTCACCTGGTGAATAGCCATGGGCTCACCCTCCGCGCCGTTTATCGGCCGCGATCTTGAATCCACCGACGATTGTCTGGAGTTCCGTGGCCAGCAAACTGAGATCGTGGCTGGCCCTGGCCGATTCTGACGCGCCGCCGGCGGATTCCTTACTGACTTTGGCGACGTTCTCCAAGTCGCTGGCGATATGCTGCGTGGCCACGGACTGCTCTTCAGCGGCGACGGCGATCGTCCGGATCATGTCCGACGTCTGTGTGACCATGTCAGCGATCTTGGCCAATGATTCACCGGTTTTATTGACCAGCGCGACGCCGCCGACCACCTTTTGTGTGCCCTCTTCCATCGAGGCCACCGCGCCTTTCGTATCCTGTTGGATGTGTCGGATCATGTCACCGATTTCTTTCGTCGCCTTGGTCGTCCGCTCGGCCAGCTTCCGGACCTCGTCCGCCACCACCGCAAAGCCTCGTCCCTGCTCTCCGGCTCTGGCCGCTTCGATCGCGGCGTTCAAGGCGAGCAGATTTGTCTGGTCGGCAATATCCTCAATGACTCGGACGATCTCCCCAATCTGATCGGACGATTTGCCCAGCGCCGCGATGATCGTGGCCGATTGCGTGACCGCATCGGAAATCCGCTGCATGCCGGTCACCGTTTCGCTCACGATATCCCGACCGCTTTTGGCCGTCTGAACCGTTTCCTGCGCCATACTCGCGGCCTTGCCGGAATTTTGCGCGACCTCCCCAACAGTGGCGTTCATCTCTTCCACGGCAGTGGCGGTTTGGGTGGTTCGGGACGTAAGACTCTCCGCCCCCTTCGACATCTCCTCCGCAGTGGCCGAGAGCTCCACGGATGCCGACGCCACCTTATCCGTGACGTGAGCCACTTTTCCGATCATGTTTTGCAACTTTTCGATGAAGACGTTGAACCAGCCGCCGAGCACCGCGATCTCGTCCCGTCCATTCACCGGCACCCGCTTGGTCAGATCACCTTCGCCTTCCGCGATGTCACGCGAGATCGTCGTCAGCGCCGTCAAGGGTCTTACGACAATGAAGCTCAGCATGAAATACATGGTCGCGAGCGTAGCCATGACGACCATGATGAAGGTGAGACTGGTACGCTGGAGCGATTCATTGGAGGCCGCATTGATCTGCGTCATCGGAATGGAGATGGAGAGCACGCCTAACACATCGCCGACCTGTTTCCCCGCATGACACCCAATGCAGGCCGTGCTGCTGGCCTTGTCCGGAGTGGCGCGACGGAAGGTCGGAATCCCTCCCGCCTCTTCGAGTCGAGCATATGACTCGGCCCCACCCATGATCGCTTTCAAGGCCTCCGCATCGAATGGGTCTTTCGCGGCGTTCGCCGGATTGAGCGGCGCCGCACTGATGAGGTGCGCATTGAACAGTCCGGTCTTAGAAAGCTCCTCGCTGATCTCGCGTGTCGCCGTCGCCGGCAGCGGAATGGCCTGAGGATTGTCCGTGTGATCTTTGGTGACGACGATCTCGTTGCCACCTTTTGACCCCTTGACTTTTTGCACATAGTGTTTCGCGATATAGCCGCGTGTGACCTGCGTCTGAGCTTCGATGATGTTGGACCGGCCTTCCATCATGAAGCGAACCTTGTCTTGCTCCTGCTGGTAGATAAAGTACAGTCCAATACCGGTCACGACCACCGCCACCACTGCGATCATGACCAAAAATTTTTGTGCGATTTTCAACTGGCTCAATTGATTCCACATAACCGCCTCCCTCCGTAGTGCATACGAACCTCCTGTTCACAACACGTCATACCCGGCTTTGGCCTCGTTGACGTTCGTCCTCCAGCCTCCTCTTCCTTACACCATATTCATGATTTCGCCGACGATCAGGTTGAGGGGCACAACCTTATCGGCATATCCGCCTTCCACCACTGCTCTCGGCATGCCATAGACCGTACATGTGGCTTCATCCTGAGCAATGGTCCGCCCCTTGGCACCCTTGATTCCCCGCATGCCTTCCAATCCATCCTGTCCCATCCCGGTCAAAATGACCCCAATCCCGCGCTCGCCATACACCTCCGCCACGGATTTCATCATCACGTCGACGGACGGAGCGTGCGGCAGTCCTTCGGTGTTCGGCGCCAGGGTGATCTCAAGGCTGGTCGCTCGTCGGCGGACGACCCGGAGCTGCAGGCCGCCCGGCGCGAGGAGCGCGACGCCCGGGGTAATGACGTCACCTTCAATCGCCTCCCTAACGGTGATGCGACAGACCTGGTCTATTCGCTCCGCAAACGGCTTGGTAAAAAACTTAGGCATGTGCTGGGCGATCACCATCCCGGCCGGGAAATCTTCTGGTAATAGGGGCAGGATTTCATATAACGCTTGCGGGCCGCCGGTGGAGCAGCCGATCGCCACCAGTTTGCTGCCGTGCGTCACGCTCCTGGACACCCGGATCGGCGCTGGCCGAGTTGCGAGCGGAGAGCGACGCCGGAGTTTGCCCGCAGCGCCCGCGGCCGCGATCACTTTCGCGATAAATTCCTGGCGGATCGCGGCGATATTGGTGACGACTCCTTCCAAGTGTTTGGGCAGGTAATCTACCGCCCCCAATTCTAAGGCGGTCAGCGTTTCCTGCGCTCCCTCCGTGGTCAGGGAGCTGACCATCAATACCGGTAATGGCCGGGTTTCCATTAAACGCCGCAACGCATCCAAGCCGTTCATGCCCGGCATTTCTATATCCAGCGTCATCACGTCAGGCCGTAGTTCGTCGACTTTTTGAAGCGCCTCTTCTCCATTTCGCGCCGTCCCGACGACGGTGATGCGCGGCTCACCCGACAGCATGCCGCACAAGGCCTTGCGCATGAAGGCCGAATCATCCACGACGAGAACCCGGATCGGAGACGTCATTCGAGTTCCCCTTCTCTCTCTCTGCCTGCATGGCGTGATCGGATGTCGGCGCAGCCGGTCGATGACCAACACCGCCAACTCGGATGTTGCGTTTTTGCACTCATCGCGGTTTTCCTCGGCTTATCGTCGCAATTTGAAGCCACCCACGACACCTTGCAGCTCATTGGCCAACCGGGCCAAATGTGTGGTCGCCTCGCTGATCTGACCAATCCCGCTTTCGTTCTGCTTACACACGCCCGCAGCGGCTTCAATGTTTCCGGCTATTTGGTGAGTTGCCGTGGACTGCACTTCGATTGCGGCCGCGATATGCTGCACCATCCCGCTCAGGGTTTTCACCGCCCCGACGATCTCGCCCAGTCGCTCACCAGCTTTCTGCGCAAGGGTCGTTCCGCCTTCTGCTTCATGGGTGGCCGCCTGCATGGCTTCCAGCGCTTGCGTCGTGTCACCCTGAATGGTTCGAATGGTATCAGCGATCTCCTTCGTGGCTTTCGTAGTTCGCTCCGCCAGCTTGCGAACCTCATCCGCCACGACGGCAAAGCCGCGCCCCTGCTCGCCGGCGCCCACCGCCGTTACAGGGACCAAGCCGATAACCCAGAATGCGGCCGTTAATTTGAACGTCAGCGATTGGGTCATGCCCATAATCCCTGCTCTTCTCCCTGATCATTTCGGGGCAACTGACGCCTCGCCTCCTACCGACGGACCTCGCTCTCTTCTTGATCGGCCGATCACGCGCTACCCTTTGCGTTCGTCCTCTTGCGCCGCCGAATGCTTCGGGACAGGCGTGCAATGACGCAGGATCGTGTCGGTCAGATTCTTAGGATCAAACTTCGTCAGGTAGTCCGTCGCGCCGACCGCTTTCCCCTTCTCGACATTGCAACTTCCCGTCAGCGATGAATGGAGCAAGATCGGTAGATCGGCAAACCGAGCATCGGACCGAATCTGTTTGGTCAGGGTGAACCCATCCATGTCCGGCATCTCGATATCGCTCAGAACGAGATGGATCTCTTCTCGTATTAATGTCCCGGCCGCGGCGGCCTTCTCAGCGACCGCGAGCAACTGATCCCACGCTTCTCGTCCTGTCGTCGCCTGAAGATAAGAGATGCCCAGCTTCTCAAGCGTCTTACGTATCTGCGACCGGGCGACCGATGAATCATCGGCAAACAGCACGCGCTTGGCCTTAAGCCGCGGGATGGCTTCCACCCCGGCCAGAAGTTCCTCGTCGCTCTTGGGACAGATATCAGCCAGAATCTTTTCGACGTCCAAGATCAGGACCATTCGCCCATCGTCGAGCATGGCCACCGCCGTAACCGTTCCTCTCACCGTGTCGCGGACCAACGGAGGGGGCGGCTTGATCTGCGACCAAGAGAGCCTCAAGATTCGATCAACCCCTTCGACATGAAACGCTTGCAGGTTCATGTTGTATTCCGCAATGATCAGATGGCCGGCGCCCGGCGCTTCTGTGTGCGCCTCTCCCATTTCCATACCTGCCAAGCCCAATGCCTTCCGCAGTCCGATCACCGGCACCGTCGTGCCCCGAATATTGGTCATCCCTTCGATTCGAGGATCGATGTCGGGTACTCGGGTCAGGACCGGACATTTCATCACCTCGCGGACTTTAAAGACATTGATCCCGAACACTTCACCGGTTCCGACATGGAACAAGAGCAATTCCATCTGATTGGCTCCCGCCAAGCCCGTCCGCGCGTCCACTTCCTTGATCAAGGACGACATGGTCTTTCCTCCTGAGGTCTGCATCGCATCAGGCGCGGGCATGGCTCACATGCGTCGCTTTGGCGCCTGCCGAAGTCCACGAATCCTTCGCCCGATTCAACTCTGCTTGCCGCGCGTTCTGCACTAACTCCGGCACATCGAGGATGAGCACGACCTTTCCTTCTCCGGTAATCGTGGCGCCGGCGATACCCTTAATGTCCGTCAGGTACTCGCCCATCGATTTGATGACGACCTCCTCTTGGGAACGCAAGCGATCAACCACGACACCGACCTGCTTCTCCCCCAATGCCACCACCACGACGTAATATTTTTCATGCTCACTCTCCGTCGCGATCTCGAACTCGGCTGCCAGTCGAAGCAGCGGTAACACGCGTTCCCGAAGCTTTAACACCTCCCGACCATTGATGGTCTTGATATCCGCGCAGGTAATCTTGACCGCTTCAATGACGGAGCTCAGCGGGATCGCGAACGTGGCCTGTTCGATTTCGACAAGCAAAGCTTGAATGATGGCAATAGTGAGCGGCAACTTGATCGTGACGACGCTGCCTTTTCCCGGTTGAGAATCCAGCTCGACCGCGCCATTAATCCGGCGAATATTGGTGCGAACGACATCCATTCCGACTCCCCGGCCCGACACATCCGTCACCTGCTCGGTCGTGCTGAATCCCGGGAGGAAGATCAGATTCATGATCTCTCGCGCGTCCATTCCCGCCAATTCAGCTTCGCTGACGATCCCTTTCGCCAGCGCCTTGGCTTTGATGCGATCGACCTGGAGTCCCCGGCCGTCGTCGTAGATCCGTATCACAATGCTGTTGCCTTCCTGGCTCGCCGCGATGCGGATCAAGCCCTCGACCGGCTTGTGGGCCGCCTGTCGCTCGGCAACCGTCTCGATGCCGTGGTCGATGGCGTTCCGCACCAAGTGCACAAGGGGATCGCCGATTTCATCGGCTACTGATTTATCCAGCTCCGTCTCCTCTCCCTGGAGTTCGAGCCGCACCTGCTTGCCCAGCTTCTGGGAGAGGTCGCGGACCATGCGTGGAAACTTGGCGAGTACCTTTCGGATCGGAAGCATGCGGGTCTTCATCACCGCCAGTTGCAGGTCGGTCGTCACCAAATTTATCTGCGCCAGCGTCTCGCCCAGTTCGCGAACCAGCGACTCGTTTTCATACGTCTCTTCGAGACCCGCGCCGATTTTCATGATCCGATTCCGCCCCAGCACCAGTTCGCCGACCAGATTCATCACCGTATCGAGCCGGCGAGTTTCCACCCGGATCGTTTGATCTTCCTCCCCGGCGCGGCCGGCCCCTTTCCCTTGCTTGTGTAACGCCGCCTCCAGCGTTCGTTCGGCGATCGCACCTGACTGCACCAGCACTTCGCCCAAAGGCGGCTTGCGATCCTGTTGATCGAGTGCCTCCAGAACCTGCTCCTTCGAGAGGGTGCCTTCCTGGATCAGCAATTCGCCGAGCTTCAGCGCGCTGCCGTCAGGTTCCAGATCAGGACGCACGGTCGGAGAGGGGGGAGCAGAAGCGGATGGTGGAGCAACGGCTCCGGCCGGCGCGGGCGTTCCGTTCAGGACATGGTCGAGTTTCTCCGCAATCGCCCCCGTCGGCACGTGCGCATCCGTTCCCGAGTCTCGGATATCGGCCATCAGTAATTTGACCATGTCCACGGCTTCCAGAATGATGGTGATGACCTGAGGCGTCACCGCCATATCTCCCTGACGCAGGCGATTGAGAATGTTTTCGGCGCGGTGGGTGACGTCCACCAGGCGAGGAAATCCCAAGAAACCGGCCGATCCCTTCATGCTGTGCAACGCTCGGAAGATTTCGTTCAGGAGCTCTTTATTGTTGGGATCCGACTCCAGCGTGACGAATCGCTGATCCAGCAGCTCCAGCATTTCCTTGGACTCCGCCAGAAACTCGTTCCGGATTTCCTCCATCTCATCACTCATCGTTCACCCTCCGAGTCAAGCCATTCCGTTCCACTGCGGATCAATGAAATCCAAACTCGCCCAGAATGTCGTCCACCAAGTTTTGTTTCAACGCCGTCGATCGGGACGCCTCTAACTGCTTGAGCATCTCGCTCGCCCTCCCATTGGCCGGGGGTTGAACACCCTCGCGTTTCAGACCAAAGGTCACGACGATCTCGAGCAACTTATGTTGTACATCGTCAAGGATCGTGACAATTTTCGCGACCCGTTGTCCCACGAGATCTTGAAACGACAGCGCCGTCATAATATCCAGCAAACGTTTGTCATCGCTCTCCACGATCCGATGAACCGTCGTGACCTGATCCATCAAGGATTCACGCCGTTCTTTATTGGTCAACAATCCGGCCAATTCCCGCAGGGCCTCTTTCACCAGCGCTCGGTTGTCCTGAATCGCCTCCGTCAGTCCCATGACCGTGTGCGTACCCTCTTCCGTCAATCGTGTGAGGTCGGTCAGATGATCCGACGCCTGCGAGAGTTGTGTGGACGTGACAGGCATGCCGGCGTTGAGTTGGCGCAGGGTCGTGTCGACATACCTGGTCAACTCTCCGATTTCTTCGTACAGCGTCCGTTGTGGTTGCTCCATGTGGCTCCTATTCTGCCGCGCAGGAAGGACTCCGGGCCGTCTATGACGGCCTCGGCTCCCGATTATTTGAAGATCTTGTTCATCTTTTCCTGAAGCACTTCGGCCGTAAACGGTTTGACAATGTAATTGCTGACTCCCGCCTGAACCGCTTCAACGATATTGTCTTTCTGGGCTTCCGCGGTCACCATCAATACCGGGATATCCTTCAAAGCGCCGTCGGCGCGTATCGCTTTCAAGAGTTCAATGCCGCTCATCACCGGCATATTCCAATCCGAGACCACAAACCCGTATCGGTCCGCGCGAATCTTGGTGAGCGCTTCCTGTCCGTTCTCCGCCTCTTCAATATTTTGGAAACCCAACTGTTTAAAGATATTCTTGACGATCCGGCGCATCGTCGACATATCGTCGACCACCATAATCTTCATATTCCGATCAGCAGGCATTGCCCCCTCCTTGTATTCGTGATTCTGTCAGCAAACGCCGGACTTCCTCTGCGAGCCGCTCCTGCGTGACGGGTTTGGTCATGAAAGCGGCCGCTCCGGCGGAGATACCATGGTTTCGCTCCGATTCCGTGCTTTCCGTCGTCAGCATGAGGACCGGGATCGCTCCCAGCGTGGGAGAATCTTTCACCGCGCGTGTCAGCGCCACCCCGTCCATCTGCGGCATATTCATATCGGTCACAATCAGGTCCACAGGGCCGTACGCCAATTTTTCCAGCGCCTCAAGGCCGTTCTCAGCCTGAATCGGACGATATCCTTCTCGTTTCAGATACAAGCTGACGAGTCGTCTGGTCGTCGCACAGTCGTCCACAATCAATACGGATTTGGCCATATCTTCCCCACGGCCCGGCGCGATCGCGCGCCCATCTGTGATCACCCGCGATGAGAACCTACCCGTCACGTCTTCTGGTACAGCACCGACCGGTTGGCATGGACCGGCCGAAATGCTCGCGACAGGTTATGGAGCGATTCGGAAAACCCGATGACAAGATAGCCGTTGAGGCGCAACCCGTCATACAGATGATTCACGATTTTTTGCTTCGCCTTGTCATCGAAATAGATGAGGCAATTGCGGCAAAAGATCACGTCCATCCCTCGAATCATTTTCAAACGAGGCGCTTCATACAGATTAATGTTGGCAAATCTGACGAGCCGCTTGAGCGCCGGAGTTAAGACGTACTGTCCTTCCTCGACCGTAAAATATTTCTTCAGCAGAGCGGGGGGAACATTGCGCACGGCATATTCGCCATAAATGCCCCTGCGGGCGGTCGTCAGCACAGCTTCGCTGATATCGCTGGCCAAGATTTCAACGCTCCAAGTCGCAAGGGCCGGGTGCTCCAACATCATGATGGCCAGTGTATATGGTTCGTCGCCGGTCGAGCAGGCGGCGCTCCACAGTTGAAGGCGCTTGGCACCCCGATTCGTTTCCGCGATCGCCGGGACGATCATGTCCGTGAATGCCTGAAGCTGCGGAACATCACGATAGAAATACGTTTCATTGGTCGTGACCAAACTGAACAAGGCCGCGAGCTCCTTGTCCCGCATCGAATCATATTTCAGAAGATGACAATACTCCTCATAGGTGGCGCAATTGCGTTCGCGCAGTCTGACCTGCAGGCGGCCTTCCAGCACATATTTCTTGTTGTCCTGGAAAAAGATCCCGCTTTGCGCGTAGATAAGATTGCGCAGATCAAGAAAGGTCGTGGGGCTGAGTTCCATTAACATCTGCCCTGAGCCTCATACGGATGAGGCTCCTGATCGGCAACATCAAGGGCTGATTCCTGCTCTTCCAGCGCGTGGATGGCGACCGCCCGCACCTCGTCATTCTCGTGGCGAAGGAGACGAGCCAGCACCGCTCGCGCATGGCGGCCTCCGATTTGCGCCAGCGCCATCGCCGCGCCGTGAAGCAACACCGCGGGTTCATGACCATTCATAACAATCGTCTCAAGCGCTCGCACGGCTTCCACGATGCGATAGTGCCCCAACCGTTCCACGGCTCGATAGCGAACCCATACGTCCGCATCCTGCAGACTTTGCCGGACCAAGGCATGTCGGGCGTCGGGCTGGTTCCACCGCGCGACCGCCGCAATGGCCGCCAATCGGACCTTCTCATGTCCATCCGCCAGGGCCAACAGGAGAGTCGGCAGCATACGGGAGTCGTCGACGTTTCCAATGGCTTCGATCGCCGCTTCCCGCACCCGCCATTCCGGATCATTCACCGCATCCATGAGCGACTGTAGTCCATCGGCGGATTTGATCAGACCGATCGCCCGAATAGCGGCTTCACGCACCTCGGCCCTGCCGTGGCTGGTCAAGCCAACCAATGACACGAGAACCTTCGACGTGCCGATCCTGGCCAACGTTTGCACGATCTCATCGCGCACATCCTGATAGCGCTCCGTCGCCAGTCGATCCACAAGAGACATAGCCTCCAGGCGACCGGTCTCACCAACGAGGCGAACCGCCTCTCGGCGAACATACCCCGTGGCATCATCGACCGCGTCGCGGATCTGAGCCAGCGCGTGATCCCCCCCGATCTGGCCGAGCGCGGTCAACGCTTCCTTGCGCAATTCCCAACTCGGACTGGTCGACAGCACGACGGAGAGCGCCGGAATGGCCTCCGCAGCGCGTAATTCACCGAGCGAGCGAAGGACGACCAGTTTGACGTGGTCCTTCTCCGTTCGCAGAGCGGTCATCAGTGCCGGGATGTCGCCGGTTTTCACCAGTGCGGTCACAACCTGCTCGGTGACGTCTTCGGATGGTTGATCCAGCTCGCGATACCGATTGACGAGAGGGAACGTCCCTCTCCGGTCACCTAGGCGACCCAGCCCAATGATCGCCGGAAGATAGCAGTCGGGATTCTCATCACCAAGAGCGTCGGTCAGAAAGTTCAGCCAAGTGGCGTGATCAAGAACCGTCCAGAGTCCAGACCGTGGACCATCCGTCATGCTCACGAGGGTCTTGATAAGCGCACGCCGCAATTCGGGCTGGGCGGTGGCTGCCAGATCCACGAGTGTCGGAATCGTCGTTCCTTCCCGATCCAGCTCCGCAATGGCTTCGACTGCCGCACAGCGCACCGCCTCCGTTCCTTGATTCAGGAGGATCAATAAAGACGGTAATGCGGCCGAATCTCCAATCTCAGCCAGAGCGGTCAACGCTGAAAAGACCACCCATTCTTCATCATTCAACAATGCGATAATGCCGGGAACCGCCTCGCACGCCCGCACATGGCCAAGCGCTTCTGCGGCGGCGGCGCGCACATTGGCATCGACATCCGTCAATCGCTGCATCAACGGCGCGATGACACGGACATCCGTCTGCTTTCCCAGCGCGTCGACAATGAACTTTCTGACGTTCGAATCCTCAGCGGAGAGGACCGGCAGAATGCATTCAAGGGCTTGCGCGACGATGCGGTCCAAAACCTCAACGGCCATATTGCGAATCATCGGAGACTCGCGGAGCAGAGCCACCATATGCCTCGCGACCTCATTGCCCCCAACGGTCACCAACCCGCTGACTGCGGCTTGTTGAACTCCGGGATTGTCGTCATGAAGAGAAGCCACCAGCAGCTCGAGATGGATA
>JBOHOS010000143.1:0-1156 GCA_050731295.1 Nitrospiraceae bacterium
GACCAGACCGACTCCAAATAAAGCTGCATAAACTACTCCACCCTCAGCGAGAATTTCTAGCGGTTCATTGTGAGTGTGGTCGAAAACTTCTTTGATGAAGGTCGGCAAGAACCGGGGGATATTATCGACAAGACTTCCGAGACCAAGTCCAGCCCAAGGTGACGATTGAAAGAGATCGTATGTTCCCTTCCACGCCGCAAGGCGATAGGACTCTTCAATCGTTTCGAATCGATACGCCACGATCCTGAATCCGCGCCAGGAGCCGGTGAGGAGCAAGATAGCCAGCGTCCCGATCGCCACTGACAGAAAGCCGATGAATCGTTTGAGACTCCCCCATGAGCCGAGAATTCCGAATAGCAGCGCCATCACGAACGAAGCGATGAGGCCTGTTCGCGAGAACGAAAAGATAACGGCCGCGAGCAGGGTTAGCGACATCACAAGCAGCGGGCTCGTTCGTGCCCAGCGGTCTAATCTCATCCCCGATCCAGATGCCGCCGCCGTGTGTTCCGTATCTTCCCGCCATCGGGCAAGGATCAGTCCCATGCTAAGGCCCAGAGCCATCAGGAGAAAGGCGGCGTAATGGTTACGGTTTACAAAGGTTCCCGAAGCAGGAGAGGTCAATTGTCCTCCCACCTGAGAAAGCCCGAAGACCGCTTCCCCTAAACCGACCAGGATCATCGTCATGGTGAGCATCAGCATTCGGCGGCGGGTCTTGCAGTGCCGAACAACCAACGCGAACGCGGCCGCATACGCTCCGATGAGCAGGGCATTTTGAACCGTTGCCGCAGACGACGTAGACAGCGTCCGCCATGCGCTATTCTGACTTTCTGCCGGAAGACTCCAAGCGTATAGATCAGACAAAGCCGGCGAGAGGCCGGCGATGAGCTTTGGAGGCAAGGGGAGTACCTGAAAGAAGGCGAACGCCATGGCCAATGTCCAGCAGATCATCAGGAGGCGATAGCGACGCTCTGCGATCGATGGCCATTGTCTGTCCTGAAAGCGATCCGTCCATGAGATCGCCAACAGGGCAAAGAGCGCGAACGGCAGACAGGCTTGGGCAAGGGGCGAGATCGATGCGGAAGGGAGCGGCGCGAGAACCAGCAGGATAAGCAACCCAGACCAGACAATCCTGTCGCGCCCGTGCGAAGCCATACGA
>JBOHOS010000144.1:0-3699 GCA_050731295.1 Nitrospiraceae bacterium
ACCCAGCAATAGTCCTCACCCGCTTGCGGAATTCTTCTTCTAGTGTGCGAGAGTAATTGTCAAATGCTTTAGCAGTTGGATCGAATATCACTCGATGATTCTGCCTTATGATACTCATCGGCATAGCCAAATCGTCAGCAATACATTTTGTGGGTAACGGACGAAAGAGCGATTTTCGGATAGCATACATCGCCCCCGTTACCACTGGAGTAGAATCTCTTTCGCTCTGGAGTTTTCGAATCCATTTCTCGTATTTCCAGTAGAGACCTATCTGTTCACCATCCTTACTGTTAGGAATGGCCTGAAATTGAAGATCGCCTGTGGCAGCGCCTACCTTGACATCAGAAAAATTTGCTATGAGCTCAATAATTGCATTGGGTGCGTATATTTGTCTCGCATCGGATAAGACGACTATTTCTCCTCTGCAAAGTGGGACTGCCTGGTTAAGCACTTGCGTCTTACCTGCTCTTTTGGGGAACGGCAGCAATGAGACTCCACGATCTTTAAATTCACTGGCAATCTTATTTGTATCGTCAGTGGACCCATCAGAAGCGACCAAAATTTCTGGCTTCTCTCCCTGATGCTCAAGTGAGAGAACATTCTCAAGTTTGCGACGGATGACTTTTTCTTCATTATGGGCTAGGATTAGAAAGGAAACTCTTGGTGAATACATTTTATCTTTATTGACAGGATGTCGTTGCCATAAAGCTCCCAAGCATGCAATAAGCGGGTAACCTACGTACGTATAGAAGAGAAAGAGCAGCGCTGCCCAAAATACAATAACCGTTGCTAGTGTCATTCCCACCACAACGCTCCTTAGCGGGCTCCCCTGCCTAGCGCTACAATTCTTACGGTTTCGATTATTATCCTGAAATCCAGAAGTAAAGACATGTTCTTAATGTAATAAAGATCGTATTCGTGACGCTCAATTCCCTCCCTTACTGACGAAACATAGTGATAGCGAACTTGAGCCCATCCTGTTATTCCGGGCTTAATTGCAGTGCGAAGTGAATAATACGGTACTCCTCCTTTAAGTGTATCCCGAAGAGCAGGAACATCTGGTCGAGGTCCGACGAAGCTGAGGTCGCCCTTCAATACATTCCACAGTTGGGGAAGTTCGTCCAGTCTCCATTGACGAATCACTCTACCCACCCGAGTCAATCTAGTGTCTTTTTCGTGCGCCCAACGAGAGTCACCGCCGGAATAAGGCTCCCAGCGCATCGTTCGAAACTTCAAGAGCTGAAATCTTTTTTCATCCTGCCCAAGCCTCTTCTGCCGAAATAGGAGGGGACCTTGCGAGTCCAGCTTAATCGCAATCGCAAGAACGATCCATATTGGCAATGAAACAACAAACCCGATGCATGAAACAACGATATCGACTAGCCGTTTACAAATCATTGTAAATCTAAGTCGCCTAAATCCGTCGCTAAAGATAAGAGAGCTAGGATTAAGCCCAGCCAAGGGGATTTTCCCACTCAACTTCTCATAAAAGACGACACCGTCTTCAACCCGGATGCCCTTCTTTCTACAACTCAGAAGCTCCTCCGTAGGAAACATACCTCGTCGCTCTGCTAATGCAACCACTACAGAACTGACCCCTCCCTGGGCAAGAATTTCTTTCAAATGCTTAAAATTCCTCGTTGCAGATCCATGATTATGTTCCGCACCAAGCCACCCAATAAACTGATGTCGAAGATTGGAACTTTTTTGAAGATGGGCAGCAATGTTGGCAGCAAGTTGACCACTTCCAAGTACGATGATGCCCCGCCTCCTTATTTCACGAAGTCCAGACCCCAATCCTTCTACCTCCTCAAACTCTTCGACCTGTGAAATAGATTGCGAAAGGTTCATTTTTCTTTGCCACTATTGAATTAAAAATGTGGAGTAATAAGATGAGGTCATGATTTCTGAATATCTTCACTTCTTCGGAACTTCACAGATTCAAAGATAGATCAAAAATTAAGTCCCATGGCAAAAAAAGTTTAAACACGCGATCATTAGACTCTAGGCAATTCCTTCCGACTGACAAAGTAATCATATCCTTCTTGCATATAATAGGGAGTTACATCAGACTGAAGCCCGTTTAGGATTATGCACGGTCCATTTTTTGGTCTCAGCGTATTGAGTGCCTTTTGTACAACTGTCTGGCGAGTGACTCCTGCTCGTATGACGAGTGCAACGATGTCGGCCATCTCAGCTAGTACATGCATATCAGCGAGTGGAAGAATAGGTGGCGCGTCCAAGATGATGTGATCGAACCGGGCTCTGAGGTCAGCCAAGATGCTAGCAATTTGATGCATCTTTGAAAGTTCAACTGGCTGGTCTACGTCTCCTCCAGCTGGCAATATCCATAAAGGTACGTCTCCATGGGATTGGAGGCAAGAATCCAGCGATTGGTCTCCATTGAGAATTTCTCGAAGCCCAGGATCAGGCCTGATTCCCGAATATGAATGAACCATTGGACACTTAAGGTCACAATCAACGATCAGCGTTGATTTTCCCAAGTCGCGAGCTAGGACGTACCCCAGATTGACGCTCACTGCAGATTTGCCTTCTCCCTTAACGGCACTGGTGATAACCGTGACGGTACTGGCTTGGTTTGCTTGCATCAGTGTTAGCCGAGTCGCAGCCACACGAAACTGCTCGGCCACTACAGACCAAGGTCTCCATTTACTAACGAGGTTTAACTCGCATGGCATCTGCTGCGCTGAGGAATGACGATAATGTGATACCGTCCTTCCCAATCCAGATCCAGCATTTTGACTACCATTCAAGTCGCCTTCCTCCTTCGATGTCCTTCCCTCTATAAGGCGTGGATAGCGGCGTTGAACATTTTCTGACCGTGACGGAAGGCTAGGTGAAGCTGGAAGCAATTTGGCCGATCCACCAAGCGCACTCTGGAAACTCGGAATTGTAGCCAGAATCGGAAGCCCCAAAAGGATCTCAATCTCTTCGGTTCTTCGAAATACAGGCTGGAGTTGCTCCAACGAGATAGCAGAACCAATGCCGAGTGCAAATCCAATTGCTAGCCCCATCAATATAATACGCAGTTGGTCTGGTTTCTCTGGCTTCTCAGGAAGATTAGCAGGATCAATGATCCTAAACTGCTCTCCTTTTTGTCGTTTCTCCAAGTTCTCAGCCACACGAGCATTAAGTTTCTTGTCCAGAAGTTTCTGATAGTTGTTCTGCATATTGTCATAATCACGAACGAGCAACATCAGTTCCTGCTCGAGGGCTGGCGTTCGTTCAACGCGGTTCTCGTACTCCTTCATCTGGGCAGTCAGACGACGCCGACGCTCTTCGAGCCCAGACAATTCAAGTTTAACTTCATTTCGTTGCTTGATAAGTTCCCTAAGATAAGGATCAAATATTCGTATGGTCTCCATGTCCGCGTCTGCTCTCGGTTGAGCCTCTCGCCGTTGTCGCGATTCGGCATCTCGATCCATCTCCCGATATTTGGCTGCAAGCTGAACCTTAAGCTTTTCTATCTCTTGCTTCGTCTGAACTACGTCTGGGTAGGTATCTTTGTACTCGGATGTGAGGATAGAGAGATTCCTCTCGAGCTCTCTGAGCCTCGCATGGAGGTGGTCGATACCGCCTTCGCCTCCGGCGAGTAGATTCTCATCTGCTTTCCCTGTCGCTTCATATTCTCTGATTGCTTTCTCGATATGCCCAAAGCGGCCAGAAACCATGTTGTAC
>JBOHOS010000145.1:0-1768 GCA_050731295.1 Nitrospiraceae bacterium
GTGCTGGGCAAGACGGCTGAACACCATACCTCGGCCGAGTTCGTCGCCTTTCTGACCGACCTCGTGGCCCATCACCCGCCCCACCGGGAGATCCATGTGATTCTCGACAATCTCTCGGCGCACAAGACCAAACACGTCGAGGCCTTTTTGCAGGCCCATCCGAACGTCCGATTGCATTTCACGCCGACCTACTCCTCCTGGCTCAATCAAGTGGAGCTGGGGTTCGCCAAGATCGAGCGCGAGGTGATCGCACGGGGCATCTTCACGTCCCGGCATGATCTGAAACGAAAACTCCTGCGCTCCATTCGGCACTACAACCAGAAAGCAAAGTCCGTGAAGTGGAAGTACACGAACCCGGCGCACCGAATTACTTCCACTTTGCCTGTTACAGGCCACTAGTCGGCAATATTCATGAACGCTTCTACTGCAGGCACGGATGCGCTGCAGATAAGCTTCCGACCGGCGGGCTCGCCGCTCAGTCCCTCAGCGCACTATTCAAAGAAGCTTCCGTCCCTCGCCGTAGGTTTGTTGTCAGGCATGCAATTTGTTCCAAAGATAGCGGCGACCGCGTGACAGGATCGAAGGGAAGGCGATCCCACGATTCGAGCGAACCCGAACCAACCGCAGGCCACCCCACGGCCCTTCTCCATTGCCGTCCACACCTGCTTCAGCCGTCGATAAGAGGCCGCAATCATCGACCCCTATCCGTGTCGCCACAAAATCATCAATCGCGCCCTTGACCTCCCGAAAATGGGCATCGTGAAACAAGAGATAACCGCCCCTGGCCATGTACGCCATCACTCCTTGCGCATCTTTCAGCACGCAGCCATAAGCATGATTAGCGTCTATGAAGCACAGATCGAAGCACCCTCCGGCTGCACGAGCGACTTCCGGCAGGACATCAGGCGAATAGCCTTTATACAAGGTGGCCCGATGCGCAACGGTATTCCAGTCAATCGTTATAGCCGGCACAGGGTCTACGGACCATAATGTTCCCTCGCCGTTATCGTCCAGGGCTCGCGTGATGATCGCCGTGGAACCGCCATGCAGGACGCCGATCTCCAGGATGCGGCGAGGCCGTAAGCTACGGACAAGGGTGTAGAGCAGGAGCCGTTCGGATTCGAGTAAAAATGCAGGAGCAGCCTGTAAGCTCTGCACGAGCGAGGGGGTGGCTATCATACGATTGCCTCCTTTGATAATGGACTAATATTTAAGTATTTATATGTGTACTCCTTCTCCTTGTGCTTAGTCAACATAAATACCTAGTTCATACCAGCATACGTAAAATACCGGTGTTGCATAGGATAGGATGCCAACTCGCGGGCCGGTCTCGACCGGCTCCACGCATTCGCGACGAAGCGTCATGAACAAGGCGGACTAGGGGCACGGCCAGGATATTCGACTTTTCGCAAGCCGCGTTGCCTGATATTCGGCACGGTCCGTTAGAAGATTCCCTCAGTCGATTTTCAATGAAAAACTCGCTATGCTTCATGGTGGATCGGCCAGAAAGAGCTGAGGCCGCTCTTTCTTCAAGATAAGTTTAAGGAAAGTCGGTCTGAGAGCATGATGCCGGTCACTCTGCCTTTTGAACTGATCTCGCAGCTTCACCGGAGGCTTGTGGACCCGCGTTTCAAGCTCCATCCGAGTCTCGGACTGACGCACGGGATTTCAAGGTCTGCTCCGTAACATCAATGGTTTAGAAAGGAAACCGCCGGAGCGCCAGCTTGTCTTGGACAGTAGGGCAGAAACCTTTGCTCCTCGACATCAC
>JBOHOS010000146.1:0-2626 GCA_050731295.1 Nitrospiraceae bacterium
CCGGTATATGGACCGGCATTTCGATGCTGATCTCGGCGTTTATCGGCGGATATGTCACGGCACGGCTGTCCGGGGCGTTTCTTCGATCGGATGGAATCTTTCATGGCGCCGTCGTCTGGGGTCTCAACTGGCTCGTCTTTGGCTGGCTGGCCACCACGGCGATGTCGTTCATGATCGGAGGGCTGTTTAATGCGTTCGGCTCCAGCGTGCAGATGCTGGGCCAGGGCGTTGGAACGGCTGTGTCGGCCGCAGCCTCAAAGGCGACGAATGCGGACGTGAAGGTGTCGACAGACGACATCCGCCGACAGATTGAATCCATTCTCAAGGCGACCGGCAAGCCCGAGTTGCAGCCGGGCGAGATGAAGAAGGACACAGACAAAGTCACGGGGACCGCACAGAGCGGGAAGCCTTTGAATACCGTCACCGATGCGGCCGTGGCGGAAATCCGAGAAAAACTGACGGCGCTGGACAGAGATGCGGCTGTCAACATCATGGTGAACAAATTCGGGATGTCACAAAACCAGGCGCAGGACGTCGTTCAGTCAATGATCGGGACTCTCGCGCCGATCAAAGACGCGGCAAACAATGTGAAAGAGGGATCGGTTGATATCGGCAACACGGCGATTGCTCGGCTTGGCTCTGCGGCATGGTGGCTGTTCCTATTGGCCTTGCTGTCGTTGGGAATGTCACTCGCGGGCGGGATTACCGGGATTTCCAAGGAAACAATCCTCGGAGTGGAGGAAGGCGAATCCTACCCGACGGGCGTGAGACGAACGGCATAGGCTAACCATAGAACTCGTGAGGAGACCTTCAATGACACCTGAGGAGCAAATCATAAAAATGACCAAGGCGATCAATCAGGCCATCAAGGTGATGGGCGACCGATTCGGCTCGACGGAGGGGGATGTCGCGCGGGCTGTTCAGGAACTGAAGGCGTCGATGCAGACGTCCTCGTAACCGTGCTTCGGTCTTGGTAGACCTTGCCTCAGTGCCGGTTTCGGCAGGTCACGGAAGTGACCTGCCGGGATCAGGCGCCAACGACGAAGACAAGGAGGACGATATGAATAGCCAACTGACGGCTCATACGCACATCGAGATCACTGAAACCCTGGTCCGGCTGTACGTCTTTCTGGCGCAAGACTTGGACCGCTGTCTGGATGAGGCGGCCCGCCGAACCTATCCGGAGCACGAACTTCAGTCGCATCTTGCGTCAACACGAGCCGAGATGATGGAGATTCTCTCGGTGAACCGGGTGGTCAAGGACAAGGTGGAGCAGGAATGTAACCGGGTGCTCTCACTCGCCGCGGCGTGCCTGACGGACGGAGCCGGCAAGACGGTCGCGATGGATGAATTGAAAGCGGAGCGGGCGGTGCTGAAAAACAAGACCATGGCATTGAGTGATTTGCTCGCGGTCTTTCGAGCAGCCTGACAGAAGGTAAAAATGCCCATTCGACTTTCCTCATCATGACCCGCGCCGGTCTCTCTGCGGCATATCCGTTGAAGATGGCAAGAGAGAAGTAAAGGAGAAGTTATGACGACACGAAACTTTGTGCTGACGATAGGCATTTTCTATCTGCTGATCGGACTGCTGGGCTTCTTCCCGGCAGCGGTCTCCGCGCCTCCTCCTGGCGCAGCAAGTGTGACGACTATTGATAGCGTCGACGGCTATCTCCTGGGGCTGTTTCCCGTGAATGCGCTCCACCGTCTCGTTCACCTCATGATCGGAATCTGGGGCATCGGCGTCTATCGCAGCCTTCCCAAATCGATAACCTTTTCGCGGGGGCTCGCGATCATCTTCGGCGCGCTGGCGGTCATGGGATTGATCCCGGCATTGAACACCACGTTTGGGCTGATTCCCATCTTTGGACACGCGGTGTGGCTCCACGCCGCTACGGCGGCGATCGCCGCCTATTTTGGATATGCGCGTGCCGTGGAAGTCGCGCCGCTGGAGTGGGAGGCACGCCGGGCGTCCTGAAATCGTGTCGCCGGCAAGCGCATGCGAGGCTTGCCGGCATCGTCGCCCATCGATGGGACGGGCGCGACAAGAATAACGGAGGACCTCATGAACAACACACGACGGACCTACTTACTTACGCTGAACTCGCCATCCCAAAGAGCCCTTCGGCTCTGGACAGGCAAGAATGTCCATACATTGCGCCACTGCTCGGTCAAAGAGATCGGAGGGGCGCTGGTTGAGATGCAAAAGACCCTGGATGATCTCCAAAAGTCCATGCGGGCACTTCAACACGTGAAGGAACAATTGGTGTCTGCGTCAGCGGACGGGGCCGGCGAAACCCGAAAAAAGGATACTACGTCATTGAAGGCGCCCGCTCGTTTTGGCGGTCACAACAAGCGACGTGCATCCGGAGAAATACAAGAGACCGCTATGGGTCAGAGAAGTCGACGGGCGCCGTTCTTCCGGAATATCAGTCAAAGAGGCGTGGAAGGAGGGGGCCGGGGACGGTCCTGAAGCCGAAGGGATAAACGAGGAGCCATGGTGTTGTCATGATCTCTACAATAGCCAGGGGACGTGGTCGCACGAATGGAACGCAAGCTCCCGCAAGCCAACCGGGGAGTGCCCAAATGATCACCGTACTCGCTGCTATGAAAGAGACCACTGTTATGC
>JBOHOS010000147.1:0-3177 GCA_050731295.1 Nitrospiraceae bacterium
CTTCAAGCAAGACCCGGTAACTAAGATCGCCGTGGTTCATAAAATTAAAATTGGCGATCTGGTAATTTGCTGATCTGGTGATTTAAAACGAGAAGATAAAAGCCGAAACGACGAATCAATCACCAAATCACAAAATCGTCAATTCCCCAATCATCAAATCAACAGATCATCAAATTTCTTCCCTTTTATCAGATAACTATTCCTCATGAGGCAGATCGGAATTCCCCCAATCATAAGATCACCAAATCATCAGATCAACAAATTCATGACGGAGGAAGATGACTCGAGACGGGAGAGCTGGCTCCTTCGGGAGCAGCCGGCGTCTGAGTAGCGGACAGGGATCGCGCGCACCGGAACCCGAGCCAGTTCATCTTCACATTGGGCTCGGCTCCGTTCCGTTGCGCCGCTCGGACGGCGGGGGTACTGTCGATCCATCCGCCTCCACGAAAGGACTTTTGCGATCCGTTTGCGGGTCCCGGCGGATTCCGGTCGGGCCCGGTGGTGTAATATTTCGGATCATACCAATCGGCCACCCATTCGGCCACGTTTCCGGACATTTGATAGACGCCATAGGGGCTGAGCGCATTTTCGTATTTATCGACGGAAATGACCGGCGGATACAGCATGAGCCGCTCCGGTCGGTCCCGCACCGGTCCGGACAGACCCGTGCGTCCGAAATTCGATCGCGACAGCCCGGCCATTTGATTGCCCCACGGATAGACCCGCCCGTCCTCCCCTCTCGCGGCCTTTTCCCATTCGGCCTCGGTGGGCAAGCGCTTGCCGACCCAACGACAGTACGCGTCCGCATCATGCCAGGTGACATGCATGACGGGGTGGTTCGCCATCGATTCCTGGAAGTTTCCACCATCGTAGCGCCAGTCGAGCAGCGGTGGTCGATCGGTCGCCAGCACGAACTTGAGAAAATGAAGGGCGGTGACCTCGTATTGATCGATCTCATACGCGTCGAGGTAGACGCGCCGCTGAGGCAGTTCTGGCGCGTATGCATTTCGGTCGAGCTTCTTCGTGCTGCCCATCAGAAACTCTCCCGCCGGGATGCGGATCATGTCATCCTTGGTCGGCATTTTGGCCCGCTCGATGGCCAGTTTCTTTCCTTCCGGCGTCCATTCGGGGGTGATGTCCGCCACATCCAATCCCCATCCCGCTCCGGCCGCCGCGAACGCGATTCCGAAACATACTCCCGCGACCGCCCTCCTAAATCCAAGACGATGTCCTCGAACCAACACGCGCACGATACCCTCCCTCTTTGAAAAGCTTACATGGCTCGTTTGTTTTCGGGCCGCTTCTTCCCCTCAAATTCTTCCAAGGGTTGAAAGTTGACCGGCAGTTCGAACAGAAAGTCCGACATCGACCTGAGCTTCACGTGGCGATATTCGACCTGCCACTTCCCGTCTTTTCTGGCCAGCTTGAGCGGAAAGTGAATATCCGTCGCAACCCATTGGTAGTACACGTCGGTGTGATGGTTATCGCGGACCGTCACCTGATACAGGGTCGTGGGATGCCCGTCCAAGATTTCCGTGCCGATCTCCTCGCGCTCGATCTCACCATCCAGCCGCTCACTGACTTTCGGCGCTTGCTCAGGGTCGTAGGGCACGGTCTTGAAATGGCGCATCCGCGACAGCAACAACCACATGAGCTGTTTGTCCTTGCGAACGATGGTGACATTGACGGGGCTCAGCTCCTGGTGCTCGAGTCGCCACCTGTCATCGCGATAATAAATATTCGCCTTTCGGTCATGCCCGTCGATACGAGTAATCTGATCGGCGGAGAATTCCAGCGACCATGCGGTCCCGTAGGCCACCCAGAAGCCGAAGCTTAATATGCCGGCAACCAGAATTTTCCGCATAGCGCAGTGTAACATAGCGGGATCACACCCGCCCACCCCGCCATCAGACAGTGATGGCTTTTGACCTCACAGGATGCTCAAAAAGTCCGCCCAGCGAGGCCGCAGGGAGCGAAAGGCCGAGGCGTACTTGTCTGTACGTCGCAGGCCTTGAGTGATCCGAGAACGAAGCTCGGGAAATGGCGTGTCTTGGCACGCCGGGGTGGGAGGGGGAAATAAGCCTTTTTCAGCATCCTGTCAGGTCCGCGCCAGCGCCACGGCCACAAACAAGACAGCGAACGCCAAAATGAGACTCAACCGGGCAATCCAGGTTGACAGGTTGATGAGCAATTGGTCGGCTGAGCTGGGTGTATCCGACGACTCTCGTCGCAAGCGCCCTATCAACGGTCCCAGCCAAAAATCGTGAACCGCCGTCAGACCGATCAGCAGCGAGACCATCCACAGTTTGGTAGTGAGCACGGAGCGCCAGCCCTCCGGTTCCGCCATCGTGCCGGTCTTCGAGCTCACCAATAGAGGACCTGTTGCGATAAGCACAATGATCGAGACCCACACCGCGACGCGAAATCGACGCGCCAACGTTTGGAACAACATCCGGCGGTCGGCGCCAAAGGTCCCCCGCTTGAAGACGGGCACCAGAATGAAGGACAAAAACACCATTCCGCCGATCCAGACCACGGCTGCTAATAGGTGGCCCCAGGCCAATAAGATCATCATCTTTGCGTCTCCTGACCCCCCTCAAAGCGGCGCGATCATATCATAAATCCCTTTGCTGATTGAAAGATTTGATGGTTTGTTAATGACTTGGGGAATTGACGATTTTGTGATCTGGTGATCTGGCGATTGATTCGTTTAGCCGTTTCGGCTTTAATCTTTTCATTTTCAATCACCAGATCACCAAATTCATGAAAGCCATGCTGCTGGAACAGAGCGCCGACGCCGGCGCGTCCCCACTCCGGCTCCGCGAAGTCCCGGTCCCTGAACCGGGGCGCGGCCAGATCCGGGTCCGAGTGCAGGTCTGCGGAGTCTGCCGCACTGATCTGCACATCGTGGAAGGCGACCTCCCGTCCGCCAAACGGCCGGTCATACCCGGACATGAGACGGTCGGGACAGTGGAGCGGCTCGGAAAGGACGTGCGCTCAGTCAAGGAAGGCGATCGCGTCGGCATCGCCTGGCTCCAAGCCACATGTGGTCGCTGCGAGTTCTGCCTGACCGGCCGGGAGAACCTCTGCGACCAGGCGACCTTCACCGGCTATCACGTCGAAGGGGGTTACGCGGAGTATGCCATCGTGCCGGAGCGCTTTGCCTATCCGATTCCA
>JBOHOS010000148.1:0-1282 GCA_050731295.1 Nitrospiraceae bacterium
ATTCTCACCCTAGAAGCACCAAGTTCTCTCGCTTCCTGCGTGAACCCATAGACGGTCTGATCAAGCGAGGCGTTTCCTATAAACGGGAGCGAGACGAATAGATGAAGGGCGTATTTCGTCGTGTGGACGGGGCTCGGGCCGTCTACAGATGCCAGTCCACTGAAATCGGTCGCTTTACCTTCACTGGGGTATTGCCGATAGATATGTTCGCCTCATGTCCTTGCCACCTGTAAGGCCTCTAATAAGTCATTATTGAATTGGTCCGCATTTCTTTTGAACCTTGAGTCAAGTGTTCAGCCTTCATGCGCATTCGCTCAGTGCGGAGAGTTCGGAACCGCACATTTGGTCGAGTCAGAATAAGAAAACCGCTGATCAGATCAATCAAAGCAGTAGTTCTACTCGCAGACCTATGCTAAGTTCCATCTGTATGCACCGAGAGACGTTGGAGACTATCTGACGGCGAATGTGCAGGGGGACGACGAGAGGGAGTCTCATCAATAAGGAGGCGAGAGTGGCATTAGCGACGGGGACGAAGAAGGAGCAAAGTCAGACGTCTATGATGGAACTTGGCGGGCAAGTGGGCCCGATGGTTCGGCAACTCCGCAAGGCTGCCCATCTGTCCGTCCGTACGTTGGCGAGCAAGACTGCGTTTTCACCAAGTTTTATTTCTCAGGTTGAGAACGGTCAAGCCTCTCCTTCGATTGCATCATTAAACCGTATTGCCTCAGCACTGGGTGTTGGACTCGGAGAATTCTTTCAGTCGATGGCATCCCATAGCGCTGCCATCGTCAAGGCAGCTGAACGACAGGTCGTATTAAGTGGGTGGTCCCGAGGGACACTGGAGGCGCTAGGAACTCTGGGGAGGCATGAAAAAGTTGAAATGTTCTTTATTACCCTTGCTCCAGGTGGGAAGAGCGGAAAACAAAGCCATGCGAGCACTGCCGATCAATTGGCCATCGTGTTTGAGGGAGAGGTCCTCCTTACACTGAAGGAAACCGAACACCGTCTTCGGCGCGGGGACTCCGCTCAGATTCCTGCCAATACCCCTCACCGCTGGCAGAACCAGAAAGCCAAAGCGACACGGATTATTCTTATCCTGGGTCAGCCTTATCTGTAATCCGTGGCAACCAGAGTATTCTGTTGATTCTGAGGACAGAAAGCGTAGCGCAAGTGATTTCTAATGGTGGGCTGTGGAAGCGTAACTTGCCCTCCGGCTTGTTATTTGTCAACGGCGTTCGGTATACTCCGCCCTATGAGCATACGCAAGGCAGGTGGCGATTGG
>JBOHOS010000149.1:0-8454 GCA_050731295.1 Nitrospiraceae bacterium
AACGTCTTGTACGGGCGCGAGGCCTTGATCTCCACGAGACTGAGCAAGGCCATCGAAATCGCGACGATCAGCACCGCCACGGAGACGCGATTCGTCTGAATAATGTAGCCGGCCAGGACGGGCAGAGCGCCCCACGAGACGGCGAACCACCCATCGGTATGGAAGCGGCCCTCGAACCATTCCAAGTTATAAGCGAGCAGAAAGAAGCCTTCAGTAATGGCAATAAGCGAGAGCAGCGGCGCATACAGCACGATGTAGTAGATTCCAATGGCATAAGCCAACGTGATCGCGGAGGCAGCCAGTATCACCAATGCCTTGTTGGGCAGAAGCGCGCCCCAGGGCTTGACGCCTTTACTCCCGATGGCGTCGAGGGCGTGCGCGCCGATTCCCAGCGCCAGAAAATAGATCAGCAGGATCGCGCCGACTCGATCCCAGTAAATCCGCTCGGCCATCATGGAGCCAATCATCGTATAGGCCAGCACCATTCCCGTGTACGGGAGAAAGAGCAAGCCAATCGCGGCGCGCAGCGCAAGAGGACCATGCGACGGCACAAACCACTCATTGCTTCGGTCACCAAGCGCATTGAGAGCCATGGCCGCCTCCTGGGTTGGTGGAATGAGAGGTCATCGAAAGCGATGGCATTGTAGCCTGTTTTGAGAGGCCGATGTCAGCCGCTGAGACAAGAATGCTACGGAGCGTCCAGCAGGTCCGCCGTCACCACATACCGCAAGGGTCCGCCCGGCATGATGGCATCGAAGGGGTAACAGGTGATCAGAACCAAGCTTTGTCGATTCTCATCGCGGGCAATCGTCGCGGTCCGCGCGTCCACAATCCGAGCCTCTGCGACCCCATAACGTTGCGCGGCCTTTCGAGGCCATTGCAGGATCAGCTCATCGCCTATTCGCACCTGTTTGAGGAAACGAAAATGCGTGTCGCGATGCGCGCTGATGACGATGGGTCCGGTTGTTTCGGGTCCTGGGCTTTCTGAAGTCAGGCCGGGTCCGAACGCCAACGCACGGCCATAGGCGCCGTCCAGCACGATGAGGTCGATATCAAAAGCCGGCGCTCGCAGCCGCGCGACCGGCCAGGTGTCGGCCCATGGCCAGGGTGTGACGCGAGCGTGTCCCTCATTGGTGCGGAGCCACGCCCGCTGCAACAGACCTTGCGCCAGCATCGCTTTCGTATAGATCCAGATGCCGCGCCCAGTCTGCCACAATCCCGCCACGAGCACGATCACCGCGAAGCCGGTGATGAAACTACGTCGCATGGCGCCGGACTCGTAGCCCGAAGGCCGCACACGCGAGCGCCAGCAACAGGAGGCCCATCACGAGGCGAATCGGTCCGTTCGTGGCAGTCTGCGGCAGCCCAAAGACGTGGGTGTAGTCCCAGCCGTGCGGCAGGTTTGTCTTCAGCGCATGGGTCTTGATGTCTTTGTCTGCCGGGCGGGCCGGCGTCACATCGACGGCCACGAGGCTGGTGTATCGGGTGACCAAGTGATGCTTCACGGCGACGTCGATCACGGCTCGCCGAATCCGATCCTGATCGGCTCCGGTCACGCGCTCGTTCATAAGCGAGTCGATCTTGGCTCGTGCCCACAACATGGACAGACCGGTGCGGCGCTCACGCGCGTTCAACAGTAGCTCGGTCTGCCAGGGCGCCGAGCCGAAGCGGCCATGAATGATGGCATGGCCAGACAGCGTCGCCGCCTTCAAGGTGATCATCACCGGCTCGCCGAGATACAGATCGGGAATGCGTGAAGGAAAGCTCTCCGAAGCGACCGCACCTGGCCAGGCGATCTGAATGTCCGTCAACGCCGGATGTTCGAGCTTCCGAAACAAGCGGTCCATCTTGGTTTGGACCTCGGTCGGGCTGCTGATGTACGTGTAGGCGCCGCGTCCGAACTCGGCCGCCTTGCGCATGAAGTAGCTATTGGGCGCCGATCCGATGCCGACCGTAAAGAGCCGGCTGTCGCCCAAACGCTGCTGGATGACGCGAAACAATTCATCCTCGTTTCCTACAGCTCCGTCGGTAAGAAAGACTACCTGGCGCAGACGGGCGTCATCCTCGCGACTATCCAAGGCCCGCTGAAGTGCAGGCAACATCTCCGTCCCACCCTGTGCGGTGAGTCCGCTGACGAATCGGGCGGCTTGTTGACTATGTGCGGAGTTAGCGGAGACGGAGCCGGTAAACAGCACGTGCGTCACGCTGTTGAACTGGATGATGTTGAACGTATCGTCCGGCGAAAGACGCGTGAGCGCCAGATTCAGCGCCGCCTTGGCCTGCTCGATGGAAGAGCCGTGCATGGACCCCGACGTATCGATGATGAAGACAACCTCGCGCGGCATGCGGTTGCCGGGTGACGAAAGATCGGGAGGCATGACCATGAAGAGCACAAAGGTCTCTTCCCCGTTCTGTTCCGTAAAGACAGCCGCGGTTGGTGCCTTGTCCGGCGCCGGTTGCCACACCAATTCGAAGTCGCGGTCGCTGGGGACCGCGCCTTCGTCGAGCGTGATGCTGTGGCGCCCTTCCTGTTCCTCTGTGTGAATCCGGTGATAGCTGGACTCAAGCCGAGCAAGCGGAAAGCCCGCCGCCAAATCAATCTTCAGGTTGACAGGATTGAGCAGCCCTGTGCGCGGGTGTTCTACCGGCGGCGTGATGCGTGACGCGTCCGGTACTTGATCGGTGTCCGTGGACCAGCCGTGACCGACCTCCCCACCCTCTTCCCTCATCGGCATGCCCGGGATATATCGCGGCCCGACGACTAGGGGAAACCGCAGGCGAAACACGCCATGCTCGTACCGCAGCGTCTGCTGGTACTGGATCTCGATCGTGATCTCATCGCCGGGACCGATATTCGCGACGGAGGTCGTGAAGATATTCGGCCGTTCCTGTTCGATCAGGCTGGCCCGTTTGCCCTCCGTCTTGGCGCGTTCGTAGGTCTTTTTCGCTTCGGCCCGTTCCTTGATGACGCCTTCGATGATCCGCTCGCCGATCCGCATGGTCAGGTGATCAACCGCCGCATTCTCCGGCAAGGGGAAGACATAGAGGCCTTCCGCCCACTCGGCGCTGTCGTTCTTGAACTGCTGGCGCACAATCGCGCGCGAAATGAGGCCGGAGACCGTTATTTCGACATCCGTCTTCAAGATCGGGGCGGCGAGATACGCGCGATCTGTCCGATACAGGAGCGTGCCGCATGTCGCCTCGCCGGGGCGGAACCCTTGCTCTTCCCTCAGCTCTTCGGCGTGAAGAATGCCTTCCAACAGAATGCCGATAGAAACCAGCCCGACGAGAACGAGGATGAGGAACCAGAACAGGACAATCTTCGGCGCTTGCCGTACCTCGTCCCTAAAATGGATGCGCTCGATATGTGGAAGCATGAGGTCTCCTTTCGAATCTGCTGCTGTGTTGGAAAGGTCGCAGGGGTGAGAGCCGCCGCCGACTGTGCGGCGGCTCCTCGTAAGAGCGTCCGATTCCGTTACGGTTGGTCTGTGGAAGTCGGGAGCGCTTTCTGGTTCGACTCGTCGTCAGATGATGGATCGACGGCCTGCGCGACATTGGCCTCGTCATTCATCGTTGTAGCAACCGGCGTCACGGCTGGTGCAGCCTCCAGCTTGACCATTTCCACATGAACCCGTCGATTCAAACGCTGGCAGTTCCGGCTCTGATCGTCGCAGATCGCGCTCTGCTTGCCGAGGCTCACAACCTTCATGGACGCTTCGGCGACGCCCAGTTCAACTAGAAACTGCTTGACCGATTCCGCCCGGCGCAGCGCCAGGCTGCGGTTGTATTCCGTCGGGCCGTGCTGATCGGCATATCCTTGGATCAGCACCGCCCAGTGATGGTCCTTCTTCAGCATGTCCGCATGCTGTTGAAGGATGGCGACGGCATCCGCCCGCAGCCGGCTCTTCCCGAAATCGAAATAGATATCGGCGTGCTTCGGTTCCGTTTGTGTTTCGGCAGGCACAGGCTCCGGAGTGTTTCCCTGCGGGATGGTTGAGACCAGGAGCGGCTGGGAAACCGGTTGAGCGATGGCACTGTTCAGCGGCACAGTAGGCTCCACCGGCGACACGGACATCGGCTCGGCGATCGACGCAATCCGACTTTCGGCCCCGGCGCGCGACCGCTGGGAATACACGCCGTAGCCGACAATCCCGATCATGACCGCGGTGACTCCAAGAAGCGCTCCGATCTCCTTGAACCCGAATTGATGTCCTCCCCGGCCTTTGTCCTCCTTCGGTGCTTGAACAATCTGCCCGACCCTCCCCGCAGGCGAGCCGGACGTCAGAGAACCCTGTTCCATAGTCTTTGACATAAATCCTCCTCATGAATTGATCAGTCTGTGGTGGTTGCCCTTGCCCGTTCACCTCTGCCGCCGTTTCGTTCACCGCCTTTCACCGGCAGAAGCTTGAGCAGGCTTTGAGCAACCGAAGTGCCATTGAGAGAAACGAGGAGACGGAAAAGGAACGGAGTGTAAACGCCGACTTGCGAAAAACGGGTTATTCAGATGCGGGAAAGCCGAGATATATCCACGCAGGGATGCGGGGATGGCCCCGCATCATTTAGGCTGGTCGCAAGACACGTAAACCGGAAGCTATTTCACATAAGCGGTCCCGGCATTGATCTCGGGGACTCTGAGGAGTCGACTGCCGGCGGCAATCAGTCAGCGTGCTATATGGGCAAGGGGCGTTCCGGCCAAAGCCTTCCCTTGACCGGCTGCCACCGTTTATTTATCGGTCCGGTGCGCCTAGGCAAAGACTTCTTGAGCCAGGGTGCCTCAGAGTCATCAAGAAGGGCTTCTAAAGATAGATTTGCTCTGTCCTCCCTCTAAGGCAGATGCAGCTCTAACCGGGCAACGACCATGGAGTGATCGCTCCCTGCCTCTCGAGCCGCGTCATAATCATATGACACCTTCGCCACTGAAAATTTTGAAGAGGCCAGGATGAAGTCGTACCGGCACGGGATCGGCGATCTTTTACCGCGATCGTATGAGACTGCGAGAGGCCCGGTGGGTCTGAGTTGCACAATACGATCAAACTCTTGCGGATTGTTTAGCAGATAGTCTCTCAGTACATCCCGGAGGCCATGCATCGGGGTAGAACTCAAGACAAGACTTTCACCGTCCCGCCACCACTGATTGCATGCGTGGTCAGGGTGATCGACCTTTGGACTGTTGGCGTCCATGCCAACGATGACCGGGCCCTGTTGCTCGCCAAGCCATGTGGAAATTGACCGGAACTGCTCCGTCTTGACGGTTCCCCAGTTCACTCCGGGTGGGATATGGAAACTACACGTTGTCACGGTGCCGATGGGTGTCTTTAATTCCGCAATCAACGTTCGTTCAGGGACTGGAGCCGAGTGAAGCAAGCGAAAACTACGCATTTCGAATGGTGACCGGCCAAGTAGAACCGTCCCAAGACCTCGGCGTCTGCCTTCACCGGGCTGTGGCGGGCGAAGGGATAGGGAATACACCGCCCAGTCATATTCCTTCAGAAGGGAAAGATTGTTAAAGAACACGGGAGTGACTTCTTGCAGTGCGACCACATGCGCATTGGTCCGAGAGATTAGGCTGAGTTGATTAGAAATGGCCTTGAACGAATCGACATTCCAGGAGGCAAACGTGAATTGCATCTTTGAGAGCCCCTAAGGGTTGGGAATCAATCGAGAAGGTTCAGCGGTTGTCGCCCGGTTGCCGTTACCGAGTTAGACATTAAAATCTCTACAAAAGTATAGATGATCTTGGTCCGCTGACAACGGTGTCGCAAGAAAAGCAGTCTCTCGCGGTATCAGGAAATCGCTCGCGAACACATTTAGAATTCGGGGAGGACTTGTTTTATATAAGAATAAAACATTAAGTTATAACGAGTGGCGGCGAGAAGAAGGAGGTCGTTATGTGGTACTTTCTGCTGCTCGTTCTCTTCATCGCGGGTCCGGCGGCCTACGCTCAGAATGGCTTCGACGAGAAGTATCAGCGCGACTACAACATCTTCAACCCGATTAACCAATTCCGGCCCGACAATCCGTTGAATCCCATCAATTCGGTTGATCCCAAGAATCCGTTCAACCCGATCAACAGCGCGGATCCTGGCAATCCCGCGAATCCGATTAACCAGTACAATCCGAACAACCCCTTCAATCCGATCAACGAGGTGAACCCCAACAACCCGCTGAACCCTATCAACGAGTATAATCCTGCCACTCCATTCAAACCGTTGAACACGACGCCTGAACCGTTCAAGCCTCTTCGTTAGCTGCTGGCTGCCATGAAGGTGTGTGGTGAAGAACCGGCGTCGCTGATCTACAACCCTGCTCTAACGCAATAATCAAAGTGGGTGAGATTCTTTCCTGGCATTGAAGCTGACGAATATTCAAACTATCGTTGCGAGATCGTTCCGGACAGGCCGAGATTCATGCAAGATCTTCAATCCAGCAGAGATGGGCGGCGTACGGGGAGTTCTGTAGCGCCAAAACGAGCTTGCGATCCGCTGTCACCACCTTGCCGTCTATCGCGATTGCCAGCGCCACGTAAAGGCTGTCATACAGGCTTCGGCGGGTGTCATTCGCGAGTGCGAAGGCCTGCGGCAACAGAGATTCATCCGCGTGCCTGCTGAAAGGAATATTGCGAAGCTCTTGAAGGGCGAAATCCCCTTGATCTCGCGTGATCTCGTCGTTCCGGATTTTTTTGCAGAGGATATTGCTGAATTCGAGGATGAAGAACGACGGAATGTGCAGACGATAGGAAGGCGCACGAATGCGTAGCGCTACATCAGTGTGAACTTCCGGAAGGAACCATTTGACCGCTACGCTGGCATCTACAACATAGTCGGTCAACGGTCTCGATCCTCACGAACCAATTCCGTGCTGTCACTGAACTTCCGGCGGGATTTCTTCAGCTTATTTCTAAAGCTGTCGATCCGCCTCCATACGGCTTCATAATCAGGCGCCGCCTGCTCCAAAATCATTTTGGCTTCCGCCTGGAGTGACCGACCATGCTCTTTGGCCCGCTTCTTGAGCCTGTCTACAACTTTCTCATCCAAATTACGGATCAAAACCTGCGCCATACACCCCTCTTGAGTAGTTGTTTTGCCTCTTGGCCATTGATAGCAGAATGTTAGCATGTGTCTCAGTTGTGGACAAGCGCTATTCGCGTCCCTACGGTCAGTCCGTTTGCTCAAGACCCGGTTTTTTTGTCGAAGTAGTGGTTGATCAACACTTCGACCGAATGGAAGTGCCGGTCGGGGAGATTTTTGAAACGTTTCTTGCAGGCGAGGATGGCTTCTTCGGGGGTTTTGAATTCCTGGATGGTCTTGAGCAGGTGCTCGTAGTACTCGCGGAGCTTCCATTCGACGGTGCGGACGAGCATAGGGTCGCCGGCCAACGCGAGCGCCGCTTTGGGTTGATCGCCCCCGGCGGCGACGAGTGCGCGGAAACTCATGCCCTTCAGGCGCTGCGTCACCGTGCTGCGGTCCCATCCAAGCGCGCGGGCGGTGGCCTGCATGTCGAACTCGTGTTGGCGCAGGCGCGTGAGCACGGCGGTATCGCCGGTGGCATCGATGGATGCGCCGGTCGCGAGCGAAGCGTCGGGCGTGGCGGAAGGCGTCGCAGGTTGCCCCGCGTCACCCAGCCGCAGGTCCGCTTTGCTGATGACCGGTCCTTCGGCGAGGGCGACGGCTTGCTCCAGGCAGTGATGCAGTTCGCGGACATTGCCTTTCCAAGGATGGCGTTCAAGCGCCGCCATGGCTTCCTGGGACAAACCTGGCCGATTTCGCCCGAGTTGCGACGCGGCCTCGCGCAGGCATCGTTCCGACAGCGCGGGAATATCGTGCGGCCGTTCACGAAGCGGCGGCAGCCATAGCACGAGGCCTTTCAGGCGGAAATACAGGTCCTCCCGGAACCAGCCCTCTTCGACGCCTCGCTGGAGGTCTTTATTGGTCGCGGCGACAATCCGCACGTCGATCGTCGTGAGCTTGGTGTCGCCGACGCGGTGGAAGGTCTTATTTTGAAGCACCCGCAGCAATTTGCCCTGATGGTCCAAACGCAGGTCGCCGATCTCGTCCAGAAAGATGGTCCCGAGGTGCGCCTGCTCGAAATAACCTTTCCGATCGCTCAGCGCTCCGGTGAAACTCCCCCTGACATGGCCGAACAACTCGCTTTCAAACAGCTCGGGCGAGATCGCCGCCATATTGATGGGGATAAAGGGCCGGTCGGCGCGCGGGCTTAACCGATGCACCGCCCGCGCAAACAGCTCTTTGCCGGTGCCCGGCTCTCCGAGAATGAGGACGGACAGCGGCGCCCGCGCGCCTTTTTTTAAGTCGCGAAACGCGCTGAGGACGGCGGGATCCCGTGAGATGATGCCCATCTGTTCACAGTCGCGGCGAAGGCGTTCTTGCTCTGCGTCACCGAGCTCGCCGGTCTGGCTGCTGGCGGCGCGGAGCCCCGACAGCTCCTGCTCGAGTT
>JBOHOS010000150.1:0-1283 GCA_050731295.1 Nitrospiraceae bacterium
CTGCCGGTTCCGTCCTTCGTAACTATGCGGAGTCGGCGGGTGTGTCTCTATAGGTAAGACGCACACGCGGTTTAGGAAACCGCTGCTCTAGCCAACTGAGCTACGAGGCCAGGAGAGAACGCCGGGACCTGGATAAACGTCGAGGTAGGCTACCGGACTTCTGGATCACTTCGTTCCGATTCGCCCGGACGTTCATGGTCGGTCCCGCAACGTCTATTTTCATTCAGCGAGTGCCGGGGACTGTGTCCACGGATCGGCGGTTGGACTCGTCTCGCTTGCAGCTATCTTCAGCAATCATGCGCTGCCCGGCGGTCGCGTCCTTTGGAATACGGCTCATGCAGGTCTGCAGCGTGTCTCCCTGCGTGCCCGAGGCATAGTTCTGGGGATCACGTCGAGTATCCGTAGGCCCAGCCCCATGATCCCGTTGACAGGTCAATTCGCCAAAGGATCGCTGTCCGGCCGTCGCATCCTTGGGAATCCGCGCAAGGCATTCCTGCAACGGATTCATCGGCGCCTGGCGCGCGCTTGTGGCCGTCGCGCTTCCGGTCATCTTCGATGATGTGGGCACCGTGCTCTCTTCGGTGGCGCACGCGCTGATGAGGAAAGCGGCCGCTACCGTGAAAATCATCATACCGGATCGAATCACTGTCATAAAACCCTCCTTTCTGACAAAGCGGCGTGACTATACGAGGACACGCGTAAAAATACAAGGCGTTTCGATATTACGTACCTTCCGGCGAAGTCTGTACAAGCTCCTGCCTGGAAGGTATTTGGGTCAACAGGTCCGATCGCGCCTGATAGATGCCCGGGAGCGACTTTCCCATCGCATAAATCAAGCCGCTCATCCGAGTGCCCAGAACCAATCTGCCGCTTTGGTGGCCGTCTTTGCCGGTGGCCGTAAACTCAGCGGCAGGAGAAGCCAACCCGTACGGTGTCAGCGGCGACGCTTGCTTGACGACGCGCAACTCTGCGGGCAGGTCCGCTACACGACTCACAAAAATGGCGGCCTTCTCCTGGTCGATCTTCTCATTCGGTCGGTCTTCCAGCACCCAGACAGAATTTTGGCGGATGAGTGTGTACCGTTCATCGCGGGTTTTCACCGCCAGTATGGCGATGTCATCCGCCTCGAGACCGAGCAGGCGTTTATCTTGTAACGTAAAGAGATCCTTGTTCAACTCCTTTATCAGGCTGGGATTGATCCGATAGATCGGAGCCTCCGGCGTCGTGACGGCAAACGCCTCCCCGCTGGCGGGGTCCGGCCTGAACAGTTTGACCGTCTGATC
>JBOHOS010000151.1:0-1943 GCA_050731295.1 Nitrospiraceae bacterium
GGCTTGACTGCCGACGCCGGTCTCCGACTCTCGCCAGAGCGCCATCCCGCCGACGAGACCATTGAGGTTGGAGACAATCGTGACATTGGCGGGCAGGATACTGATGTCCACCAGCCGGGCATTGCCTCCTCCAATGTACAGCCGGTCATAGTTGAAGATCGACTCGAGTTTGAGGGCGGCCTTCGCCACGCGTTTATTCCACTTCTTCCGGCCTGCCTTCATGAGCGCCGCATCGCTCAATTTGTCTTTTCCGATTTCGACATTCGGCACCAACCGGCCATCCACAAACAGAGAGGAGCCGACCCCTGTTCCAAGCGTCATGACCATCTCAACCCCGCTGCCGGAAATGGCGCCGAACCCCTGCATGTCCGCATCATTGACGACCTTGACGGGCTTGTTGAACTTCGCGGAAAGGAATTTCGCGACATTAAAGTCCTTCCATTCCGGCGCGAGGTTCGGCGCGTCCTTGACCACCCCATTGCGGACCACGCCTGGAAATCCGACCGAGACCCGATCGAACTTCCCTTGCCGCTTGGCCAGGGCTATGACGGTCTCCATGATCATGTCCGGCTTGCCGGGCTCCGGTGTTTTCTCACGGGCCCGTTCTGTCACCGGCTCACCGAGTTCGTTCAAGACCAAGGCTTTGATGCCGCTGGCGCCGATATCAATCGCCAGCGTCCGAACCGGTTTCAAATGAGCCTTCGGGATGTTGGTCGTATGACGGCCGTTGCGTTTGGTCAGGTTCTCCATTCCCGGCTCCTTAGAACTGGTAAAAAGCAAGATACGAAGACGCGGGCCGAGGTCTGCGTAACAAGACCTCGGCCCCGCGCTCCTGGGACAACCGGCCGCTACTACGCGTTGGGATGACCGCGTCGCTCATGATTCGGGGAAAGTTAACCCTGCAGGCTCAGTCCGGCCCGCCTGCTGTCGGCGCTTTTTTGCTTTTTTTCTGCTTCCCGGCGCCCTCATGCTGCGGGGCCTTATCAGACGGCGACAAGGTTGCCGGCGCCCCAAAACTGGTCCCCGGCCGTCCTGTTTGCTCGCCCTCACCGGGTTTTGTATCTTGTCCGCCCATATTCTTGCCTGGCTCGCCGCGATCTCCCATGTTGCTCTTGTCGATCTGGCCTTTTTCCGAGGATCGGCTTCCTTTGTTGAAATCGTCGGCATAGCCGGCAAACGGCACGAACCCTATGACGCCGGCTGTGGCAGCGGCGATTATCCATCCTCTTATGCTGTTCATAGCACTCCTCCCTATAGAGTGGTTAATAAAAAGTATGGTACGCCACGGATCGCGGGGCGGCTATCGGTCGCAGGATACAAGAAAGAGGGTAAAAACCCTACAGCGGATCGCCAAATTATGTGTCGAATGCCCATATGATCGAGAAAAGCAAGAGCTGTTGATCGCGAGCCAACCTCGGCATGCCCGGCATGAGATCTCCGCCTTTAAAAAATCCCCCTTCCGATCCGGTGGATGTATCGTAGCGATATTCCATGCGCAGGACGGAGAGTTGATGGCCGACGTGCCGTCTATACTCAACGGTGCTCGCTCCAAGTTGAACAGCATCGGTGATCGCACGATCCCTTTGCCGAGATGCGGGATCGCCGGACAGACACCCGTCATCCCGAGCCAGGCCAGAGCGATCGCGGCGGAGATAATTCGAGCTACCACAACACCGAATCGTCCTGACCGAAGTCGGGCTACTGTTTCGGAATGATCGAGATGCCGCCGCTGACCTCCAAGACTGCATACTTGATCTGATCCATCCGCTCCAATCCTTGCCGCTCCCGAGCCGCCGACAGCACATCCTGCTCATCGAGCCGGGCCTGTTTCATGAGGTCCTTGAGCGGCCGGCCGTTGTCAACAATGATCATCGGCAGACCGTCGAGCCACTGCTCGACACGCGCCGACTTCTGTTTCCAGAGGGATAGGAGAATATCGATCC
>JBOHOS010000152.1:0-1931 GCA_050731295.1 Nitrospiraceae bacterium
CAATGGACACCCTTGTTTGCGGAGCCTCATTACGGAATTCTGCCGCTGGTCATGGGAACCTTTGTCACGACCGGCATCGCCTTGTTGGTAGCCATTCCCATCGGCACCCTCACCGCCATTTACCTCAGCGAATATGCTCCCTATCGGGTCCGTGAGACGACCAAGCCCATTTTGGAATTGTTAAGCGCCGTTCCAACCGTGGTGTATGGATATTTCGCGCTCCTCTTCGTGACACCGCTCCTGCAGCGCGTGTGGCCCGATCTTCCGGGCTTCAATATGCTGAGCGCAGGTCTGGTCATGGGAATTATGATTGTCCCCTACATCAGCTCGGTCAGCGAAGACGCGATGCGAGCCGTGCCTCAACATCTTCGCGAAGGCTCCTATGCCATGGGCGCGACGCGCATGCAAACCGCCTTACGGGTGGTGGTCCCATCCGCCGTTTCCGGGATTGCCGCAGCATACGTCCTGGGAATATCCCGCGCCATTGGTGAGACCATGGTCGTCGCGATCGCGGCCGGCATGCAGCCGACGCTCACCTGGAATCCGCTGGAACCCGCGGCTACGATTACCGCCTATATCGTTCAAGTCAGTCTCGGTGATTTGCCTCATGGGAGCATCGGATATCAAACCATCTTTGCGGCAGGACTGACGTTGCTGTTGATGACGCTGCTGTTCAATATCGCCGGCCATATGCTGCGCAAGCGATTTCGACCCGTGTACTGATCGGGATTTGCGAGCAGATGATCAGACGCCGAAAAATTATCGACGCGCTGTTTGCCATGGCCGGCTTGCTTGCGATGCTGGTGGCCCTATTCACGCTGGCGGCCTTACTCGCGCGGTTGGCCATAGATGGTTCGGATCGCATTTCATGGCAGTTCCTGTCTTCCTATCCGTCCCGCTTCCCCGAACAAGCCGGCATTCTGTCGGCCTGGATCGGCACCATTCTTGTGATGTTCGTCACGGCATCGGCCGCGCTGCCGTTAGGCCTCGGGGCCGCAGTCTATTTGGAAGAGTACGCACCGAAGAATTGGATGACGGATCTGATCGAGATCAATATCGCCAATTTAGCCGGCGTACCCTCCATCGTTTACGGGCTCATGGCGTTGGGATTGTTTGTCTACCAGTTTCAGTTGGGACAAAGCATCTTGACCGCCGGCTTGACGTTGGCTCTCCTCATTCTGCCGATGGTCATTATCGCCACGAGGGAAGCGATCCGGAGCGTCCCGAATACGATCCGTGAAGCCGCCTATGCTTTGGGGGCGACCAAATGGCAGATGGTCAAGCACCACGTCGTGCCCTATTCCATGGGTGGCATCTTGACGGGACTGATTATTGCCATGTCGCGGGCCATCGGAGAGACGGCGCCTTTGATTACGATCGGCGCTCTCTCTTTTATCGCGTTTCTTCCTCATCCACCGTTGCAATCCGACTTTCCTTTTCTGTCGTTTCAGTGGCTGCTCGATCCATTTACCGTCATGCCGATCCAGATGTTCAACTGGGTATCGCGGCCGCAAGAAGAGTTTCATCTCAACGCGGCGGGGGCCGGGCTGATTCTTATGGCAATGACGCTCGCCATGAATGGGCTGGCCATCTATATCCGCACACGATTCCGCCGCCGGATTCATTGGTGAGGGAAATCCATGCTCGTCGGGTCACCGGACATGAAAGCCGAAGTGAACAATCTCAATTTTTATTACGGCTCCGTCCATGCGCTGAAACAGATCAGCCTCCCCATTGCGGACCGCCAGGTCACGGCCCTCATCGGACCGTCAGGGTGCGGCAAGACGACCTACCTGCGGTGCTTCAACCGGATGCACGATCTTTATCCGGGCAACCGCTATGAAGGAGAGATCGTACTCCATCCGGATAAGATCAATATCATCAGCGCCGAGATTGACCCTATTGAGGTGCGCATGCGCGTGGCCATGGTG
>JBOHOS010000153.1:0-2232 GCA_050731295.1 Nitrospiraceae bacterium
CTCTGTTTGGTGGGCAGGCAAGGATTCGAACCTTGGAAGCCGATGGCAACAGATTTACAGTCTGCCCCCTTTGTCCACTTGGGTACCTGCCCTTCTTCTAACAGTGGTCGTATGGATGTATGCGTCATCAGTGCTCAAGGACTCAAAGCAAACCATCCCGACCACAGTTATCCCCTCCATCAACGCGCCAATGGATAACTGTTTCAGGATGGAAAATGCAATTTGGTTCCGGAAGCGTGTCATTGTATTGGCATGAAAGATTGATGTCAAGGGGGGAACCGGTTCTCCCTCCATACTGTCGCATTGAACCGGCTAGGTCCCGGTTCCAGCAGCCGGACCCCCTTCCGTGAGATGGTTCGTGCAGCCTGCTACTTCCGGCAGGATGAAACGTCTGAAAGGGAGGGACGATTGTGTTCCATGACTGCGGCGGATCTGACGGATAGTTCCTTTGGAAATTCCAGTATTTCTTGAAGCAAGATGCTCACTTCGGCAGAAGAAATACGATGCGACGGCGCGAGATATCGTTTGCGGGCGATAGCACGTTCTGCTGTGTCTTCGGGCTCATAATATCCAATTAAGTCGGCATCCCGGTTCGCCTTCTCGAGCCGTTTAAGCCATCGTTCTCCTCCAATGCGGGTCTTCTCCCGCTTCTTTGGTCGTGCGCCTCGTTCTTCCAATAGTGTCCACACCGCCCATCCGACGAATACAGCCCACGTCTCATTCAGAGCCTCCCATGATTCTCGATCGGTCAGCACCCGTGTCTCGGTATGGCTCTTTCGCTGGAGGATCGGCGTAATGGCGACTTGCGTGTACCGGCATTCCTGCCGGTCTTTTGCAAAGGCAAGCAACCGAGTCGCCTCCGAACCGATCTCGCTCGGAGTTGGAATGACACTAATGTAGTCCATATACGCATGAAACAGTTCATGATAGAGCGTGCCCAGGTCACGAGAAGTTAGACTAGCCAACGATTTAAGGACGCCTCCTGCCGCATTGAAGGAAAGAGTCTGGTTCAGCACCATACGGTGCTCATCGGGATGGTATTCAGCGGCATAGGCGTGAAGATCATCGAATTCGACGGTGACAAAATCGGGGCTGATTGCTTTGATAAAGGCAGTCGGCAATCCAAGCGCGTCAGCCTGACTAATCACCGTCTGCCAGAGTTTCCTGGACGCCTCGGAGGAATCTATGGAGGAGCTTGTGCCTGGGTCCGCTTGCGACTGGCACCATGGCGAGAACAAGAACACCACGATGAGAAAAATGGATAGGCGGCGATCAGGCGCCCATCGACGGCTAGTCCCAGTGGTCACGAAACCCGCCTTCCTCCACCAAGGCCCAGGTCTCAAGGGAGGAGGTAGGTACGTCATCAAGAAAGCGAGAGGGCTTGGAGAGTATCGAACCGGTGATTTTATCATACACATTAATCGGATACGTCAGAAAGAGATGCCGCTTGGCGCGGGTCACGGCTACATAAAATAAGCGGCGCTCCTCCTCCAATTCATCCTCCGTGATGAAGGCGTAGGCAGAAGGGAATCGCCCGTCCACAATCCAAATCACGAAGACGCATTGCCATTCAAGCCCCTTTGCCGAATGGATCGTCGAGAGCACCAGCCGTTCGTCATCCCGACCGGTGGATTCGATCTCGGTCACGCTCTGGTCAGGAGGCTCTAGCGCCAAGTCGGATAAGAATTCCTCCAAACCGTGGTATCGCTCAGCCATGGTATAGAGGTGCTCAAGGTCACGAATCCGTTTGGGATAGTCGTCATACTGCTCCTTGAGAAGCGGCAGGTAGTAGCCATAGACTTCATTCACCTGCTCTGCCGGGGTCATGGAACCAATCCGGGCGGCTTCCTCCAGCGCCCGCGCCAGATCCTGTAACCCGCGAGACGACCGGCCGCCGACCTCACGGAGCACGTCAAGAGGACGCCGATCGGGTTGCTCCGCCTTCGTGAACGAAGCAATGAGATCGTGCGCCTTCTTCGGACCCACGCCATCCACCAGCAAGAGAACACGATTCCAACTGACGGCGTCTAATGGGTTGGCCACCACGCGGAGATGCGCCAGCAGGTCCTTGACGTGCGCCGTCTCGATGAACTTAAAGCCGCCACGTTTGACAAACGGGAGATCTCTCTTCGACAGCTCGATTTCCAAATCAAAGGAGTGAAAGCTGGAGCGAAACAGCACGGCCATGTCCCAGAGCGGCACGCCTTCTTCGCGCAGCTCCAAAATCTTCTG
>JBOHOS010000154.1:0-1408 GCA_050731295.1 Nitrospiraceae bacterium
GCTGTCGCTCTCATCCCATAGACGGCGTTCGGTCGTCGATTTGAGACCTACTCTCTTCCGAACAACTTGCGCAGTTCGGGCTTGGCTCGCCCAAGAATGGTCTTCTGCCTCGCGCTCAACGTTTTCCCGGCTCGGTTGATGTAGAAATTGAGCATCGACATGGCAGACTGATAGGGCGTCCCCTTGCGCCGCTTGCTTGCTTCGGCTGATTGCTTCAGCGAGACGGCGATTTTGCGCGGGCTGGTGGACTTGAACACTCCCTGCTCAAGATCGAGCGCATCACTGTGCTTCATCACCTCACCGGACCAATATCGGCGTGTCTGACGCTTCGTGGTGTGATTCTGTTCGGATCGTTTTTTAGGGGGTGGACTCATCACGGCCTTCGACGTGTGTAGGTTTCCCCGGCTCCGGTTGTGGCTTCGGCGGCAACGGAGAAGGCGGCTGCGGCTTTGGGCGAGTCGGATCGGTTCGAGCCAGATAGAAATCCGCCGAGTTGGGGAACGAATCGGCCGGACCGGGCCGCGGAAGACCCAAACGTAGGCATCCCCCAATCCAACTTGTTATCGAAGACGATTTGCGGCGCATCACCACACTAAGGCGGCCATTCTCCCAAAAAACGAGGTCAAGGTTACTTTCTTCTACGGCGCCTTCATCCGTTCAGAAGCTTTCACTTCCGTCGGCTGAGCTCCATGTCAGATTCCACCTTGGCCTCTGATTTTCAGCATACGATCCAAGCTTCGAAATGGCTACCGGCGAAGATGTGCATTGATGTCGATATCCTTCTCATTTTTTCGCAAGCCTGCTCCTTACGCGAATTCCCGAACCCCCCGGTCACTTAGTCCTCTTCGGTCAGTCCTAAGAATGCCCGCGATACCGACTTGCCGCGATCCTTTGCTCGCTTCAAATTTTGCAGACTCGCCAGCACCTCATCCATTGCCGGGCCGATCATAACGAGCGAGATGAAGGCCGAGACGAGGCACAGGGTGCACCAGGCATGTAAAAGCACCGGTTGCACGATCACGAGCAGGATGCTGACAATCCCCAGTGGACCGACTGCCAATCCAAACAGGATCACCATCCACGGCATCGTTCGCCAGCGCGCGCGGCCGCCCACCGCGCCGGTGATGGCATCCAACAGATAGGCTAAGGCGCCGAGCGCGGCATCCGGTATGGGCAACAGTTTGGAAATAAACGAATGCAGCACGGTCTCGCTCCCCTGCCCAAAGAACGGCTCCCAGACTTCAGGAACAACTCTCCACTGGTACAGCGCCAGATAGGACGCGATTCCAAAGCCGAACACGGCGACCCCGACAATCCAGAGCCGTTCCGACCAGGAGGACGGGTTGTAGCTCCAGTCGGGAGGAGCGTCCAGATCTTCCGCCGTCGGCGAGAGATCGCGGCTTAGCAC
>JBOHOS010000155.1:0-6714 GCA_050731295.1 Nitrospiraceae bacterium
ATGAAGGCCCGCGCTCACAAGCTGGGCTCGCAACTGCGTGTCATGTCCGAGCGGGGTCAGGGAACGCGGATCATCGTCGATATTCCCAGGGAAGATCGGGCGCCGTCGGCCGAGAATCGAAGCGATCGGAATCCCGGCCTTCAATGAGCCGGTCACACCCGAAGCTCCCGCGATACGGGTCTTGTCCACGGGTGGCCCTTTACTAGGTCTTTACGCTAGGGCATGAGAGGCCTAGCCCAACTAGGGCCAAAAAATATCTTGACTGCCCCGTCTAGGACTACCGTCTTTCTTCATCTGACATATAATCGATTGAGTGGAGCGACGCCCAACCCTTTTGCCTGCTAGAAACTCGTCACCGACACGCCGGCGGACGCCTCGTCTCGACTCCGTCCACGTGGCTCCGCAGCCGGCGCCACTCATCCCGCGACAGCTCTGTGTCAATATGGAGGTCACGCGAAACCTCAGTTGGACCGTGGGCATGCGCAGCCGCCTCCATACTTCGAGACACAGTGTGGCGCGGACACTCACAACGGTCTGATGCTCAGCGCTCGGGAGAAGTCGCTCGCCCTCCGAGCCTACCCCTGTGCACGACGGTGAGACCTACATGGCCTTTTCAATTGAGCAAAAGATCTTTGGAGGATTTGGACTGGCCCTTTCCGTTCTGGCTGTCTTTACTGCGCTCATGTATCGGACAACCCGGGAACTGACCGAGGCGAACTCGTGGATTGCGCACACTCACGTCGTTCTCGCCGAACTCGAAGCCACCCTCTCTACCGTCAAAGACGCCGAAATAGGGCAACGCGGATACCTCCTCACCGGCGAGGACCGGTATTTGGAACCCTATCACGCCTCTATCCGTTCCATGAAGACACGTCTCGATCACCTTAGGACTCTAACAGCCGATAATCCTGCACAGCAGTCCCGGCTTATCTCCCTGCAGCAGGTGGTGACTCGCGCGGTGGCCGAGCTGAATGCGACCGTCGAGGTACGGAGAACGGAGGGGCCCGAAACCGCCCGCCAACTCGTCCTCAGCGGTCGCGATATGCAGGAGATGGACGCAATTCGTCGTATGGTCAAGGATCTGGAAGCGGAGGAGCAGGAACTTTTGACGGTTCGGACCGAGTGGGTCAATGCCCAGGCCCAACGGACCGTCATGATCTTCGGTTTGGGTAGTCTCCTGACACTCGGTTTGTTCATTCTGTCGGGCTATTTCATGAGGCGCGAGATGGCCAGACGGAGACATGCCGATGAACAGCGGCGTGAAAGCGAAGAACACGCCGGCTCGATTCTTGATGCGGCGCTCGATGCCGTGATCAAGATGGATGCCGGAGGGTTGATCACCGGCTGGAACGTGCAAGCCGAACGAATCTTCGGTTGGTCGCGGCAGGAAGCCATCGGAAGGCTTCTGTCCGTCACGATCATTCCCCCACAATACCGGCAGGCCCATGAGCGCGGCTTGCGGCGCTTTTTGGAAACCGGCGAGGGCCAGATCTTGGACAGGCGAGTCGAACTGACGGCCAGTGATCGAAAGGGGCGTGAATTTCCGGTCGAACTGGCGATTTTGCCGGAGCGGGTGGGAGGACGGTGGACATTCAGCGCGTTTGTCCGCGATATTTCCGAACGAAAGCGAGCGGAACAACGGCTGTCCATTCAATACAACGCCGCGCGCATTCTCGCGGAGTCCGGCACGCTCGCCGAGGGAATCCCGAACCTCATCGAGGCTGTCTGCGAAACCCTGGGATGGGATCTGGGCGCCTTGTGGCTAGTGGACCAGCAGGCCCAGGTCCTCAGTTGCACTGAAATCTGGCACAGAACATCGCTACACGCTGAGGGGTTGAAAAAGGCGTCTCTGCGAACGACGTTGGCCCCGGGCGTCGGCATCCCCGGTCGCGTGTGGAAATCTTCGGAGCCGGCCTGGATCGCCGATGTGGTCCAGGACTCAAACTTTTCCCGAGCCCAGGCGGCTGTGAAGGCGGGTCTGCACGGGGCCTTGGCATTTCCGATCCTGCTGGCCGGCCGCGTCCTTGGTGTGTTGGAGTTCTTCAGCCGCGCAGTCCGCCCGCCTGATGAAGATCTACTCAAAACCGTGGCGACGCTCGGGAATCAAATCGGACAATTCATGGAACGGAAACGAGCCGAGTCAACCGTCGGCGCGTATGCGCGCCAGCTCGAGCAGAATAACCGCGAGCTGGACGCGGCCTTGGCTCGGGCCCAGGTGGCGACCCAAGCCAAGTCGGCTTTTCTTGCCACCATGAGCCATGAAATTCGCACTCCGATGAACGGGGTCATCGGCATGACGGACCTGCTCCTTGAGAGCGCGTTGACGTCCGAGCAGCAGGAGTATGCCGAGACCGTGCGCCGGTGCGGAGAAGCCTTGCTCGACATCGTCAACGACATCCTCGACTTCTCGAAAATCGAGGCCGGGATGCTCGCGCTGGAAACGATCGACTTCGATCTGCGGACGCTGGTCGAAGAAGTGCTGGAGATGTTTGCGCAACCCGCGGAAGAAAAAGGACTTGAGTTGGGTTGCCTGCTTCAGGCTGAGGCGCCGGCGGCCCTCCGGGGCGATCCGGGCCGGCTGCGTCAAATCCTGGTCAACCTCGTCGGAAACGCCGTTAAATTCACGGAGCAGGGCGAGGTCATGGTCCGAGTCAGCCGTGTCGAGGAGACACCAACCGACGTGCTGCTCAGATTTGCGGTTGCCGACACCGGAATCGGAATTTCATCCGAGGAGCAAGCCTGCCTCTTCAAGGCGTTCTCTCAAGTAGACAGCTCGACGACCCGCAAATACGGCGGGACGGGATTGGGCCTTGCCATCTGCCAACAGTTGATCCAATTGATGAACGGCCAGATCGTGGTCCAGAGCGCCCCTCGTCAGGGAAGCATCTTCCGGTTCACGGTGCGGCTGGCCAAACAGCCTGAGGGGGCGCAGGTCGAGCCGCCGTCACCGGTCGAATTAGCAGGCCGGCGGCTGTGCATCGTGGATGACAATGCCAACAGCCGTCTGATTCTTGAGAATTACGCGCACCATTGGGGCATGCACAGCGTCAGCGCGATCAGCGGGCCGCAAGCGCTGGCCCTGCTGAAGGCCGCCGCGTCCCGAGGCCAACCCTGTGACTTGGCGATTCTGGACTTTCAAATGCCGGAGTTGGATGGGCTGCAGGTCGCGCGGGCCATCAAGGCTGATCCGGCCCTGGCGGCCGTCCAGTTGATTCTGCTCAGCTCTCTCGGTCTGCGCGGAGATGCGGAACAGGCGCGACAGGCCGGCATCACGGCGTATTTGACCAAGCCCGTACGCCGATCGGAGCTGTACCGCAGCGTGGCCATGGTCCTGGCGACGTCCGGCGGAATGGCCGCCGATTCCGCCGGAGTATCCACACGCCGCGGGAATACTCCGTTCGTGACCCGCCACAGCCTCAAAGAGAAGGCTGCGGTGACTCGGGCCCGGATTCTGGTGGCAGAGGATAATATTGCCAACCAGAGGGTCGCAGTCCGCATGCTGGAAAAGCTGGGGTATCGCGCCGACCTTGTGGCAAACGGACGTGAAGCCGTGGAGTCCGTCTGTCGGGTCGCCTATTCGGCGGTCTTGATGGATTGCCAGATGCCCGACATGGACGGACTCGAGGCGACCCGCGAGATCCGCAGGCTCGAGGCGAAAACCGAGAGGCCAAAGGTGAGCGGCAACGAACAGGATTCGACCCATTGTCTCGGGCCTCTCGCCTCGCGCCTTCCCATCATTGCCATGACCGCCAATGCCATGCAGGGCGATCGCGAACGATGCCTGGAAGCGGGCATGGATGATTACCTCGCCAAGCCGGTCAAGCGGGAAGAGATTCAGACCATGCTTGCGAAGTGGATTCCTGAGGATCTGGAAGAATTGGAACATCCTGGACATCCGGCCGGGCGTGACACAACACAGGCAGCGGACAATCGCGAGACACGCCAGGATCACCTTGATCGGGCCGTCTTGGCCGAGTTACGGAATCTGGGCACCGACCAGGATGTTCTGGCGACCCTCATCGCCCATTTCCTGGAAAACACGCCGAAGCACTTGACGGCCCTGCAAGCGGCGCTTCGGCGGCGGGATGGGCAGACACTTGCTTGGACGGCGCACGACCTGAGTAATTTGTGCGGGAACTTGGGAGCACGGCGAATGTGCAGCCTCAGTATCGCGCTTGCGGCGCTTGGAAAATCAGGCCATCTCACTCAAACGGGTGAGCCGCTCCTGCAACTCGAAGCGGAATTCGAACAGGTGCGAGCGCTTCTTCTTGCCGAGCAAGGGACCTTGACTCACGGCCGCGATAAACCCTAAGGTGGCGTGCGATTTCCTTCGCCCGAACGCACACGTATTTGTTACAGTGAAGACCAGGTCGCCGGCTGCCGCCCGTCAGTGAGGACCCTATCCCGCAGGATAAGACACATTCGATCCGGCTTCTACTGGTAGACGACCACGAGGTCGTACGGGTCGGCCTGCGAACACTGCTCGACCGGGCTCGATCCATTCAAGTTGTGGGTGAGGCGGGGACCATGGCCGAGGCCGTGAGAGCCGCCGCCAGGCTGAAGCCGGATGTCGTCGTCATGGACGTGCGCTTGCCGGACGGCAACGGCGTGGAAGCCTGCCGCGAGATCAGGGCGATCTGTCCCGACACCCGCGTTCTCTTCCTCACCTCCTTTGCCGATCAGCACGCCGTGCTCGCGGCGATTTGCGGCGGCGCCGACGGCTATCTGCTCAAAGAAATCGGCGGGGAGGCGCTCATTCGAGCCGTCAGAGCCGTGGCGGGCGGCAAGTCCGTTCTCGACCCGGCTGTGACCCAACCGATCCTGGCTCGAATGCGATCTCTCTCCGCTCCCTCCGGCGAGAGTGAGGACGAACCATTGTCGCCGCAAGAGCAACGGGTGTTGGCCCTGGTCGCCGACGGCAAAACCAATAAGGAAATCGCGATGATCCTTGGCTTGAGCGACAAGACGGTCAAAAATTATCTCAGCCATGTCTTTCAAAAACTCCAGGTCACTCGCCGATCTCAGGCCGCTGTCCTGTTCGCGCGCCGCACACTGGACTAGGGCCATGCGGCTCTATTCCGGCCGGTTTCCACTTAGCCCTGTCGTTTTTTTTCGTTCCCGCTATACTCACAGAAGAAGACGTCTCTGATCTGTGATTCATTCAGTTCCATCACGTACTGCCTGTGCCCCACGCGTCTGCATCTCGTTCACCAAGTGCGCCGAGGTTTCACGACTGATCGGTCCCAATGGGTCAACAAACAAGGACTTCAGACGGCCCTTTGAACCACGCCCCGGCTTCGGTGCTGGACTTTCGCGCTCTCTTTGAATCGGCGCCGGGCCTGTATCTCGTCTTGACGCCTGATTTGACGATCGTGGCGGCCAGCGACGCCTACCTCCGGGCTACGATGACCGAGCGCCAGCGCATTGTGGGACGCGAACTGTTCGAGATCTTTCCCGATAACCCGAATGACCCGACCGCGACAGGAGTCCGCAACTTGAAAGCCTCGCTCGAGCGCGTAGTACGACGGCGCGAGCCAGACGCGATGGCGGTGCAAAAGTACGACGTTCGCCGCCCTGAAGCGAAAGGCGGAGGATTTGTAGAGCGATATTGGAGCCCCGTCAATTCGCCGGTTTTAGGCGCAGAAGGGCAGGTCAGCTATATCATCCATCGGGTGGAGGATGTCACGGAATTTGTCCGGCTCAAGCGGATGGAAACCGAGCAAGACCGGCGCACCGAAACGCGGCGAGCCCGCACGGTGGAGATGGAAGCCGAAATCTTTCGGCGCGCTCAGGAGCTGCAGGACGCCAACGAACGACTCCGACAGGCCAACGAAGAACTGGCGCGATTGTATGACAAGACGAAAGAGATCGATGCGCTGAAAACGCAGTTCTTCGCGAACATGAGTCACGAACTCCGCACCCCGCTGGCTCTCATCGTGGGGCCGACAAAAAACCTGCTGACATCTGAGACGCTAAGCCCAGCCGCCCATCGTGACCTCGAAGTCGTGGCTCACAACGCGCGCACGCTCGTGAAACACGTCAACGACCTGCTCGATGCGGCCAAGGTGGATGCCGGCAAAATGCAGGTTCGTTACAGCGAGGCTGACTTGACTCGCCTCGTTCGCGTGATTGCCGGCCAGTTCGATGCGTTGGCGCACGAAAAAGGGATCGACTACCGCATTGAGACGCCGGAGCGGGTGACCAGCCACACCGACCCCGATAAGTTTCATCGCGTGCTGCTCAATCTTCTCTCGAATGCGTTTACGTTCACGCCGGCCGGAGGCGCAGTCCGTTGCACACTGCGCGCGGACGGCGACCGTATCTTGGTGGAAGTTGCCGATAGCGGGCCGGGCATTCCGTCCAACCAGCGAGAAGCGGTGTTCGAGCGCTTTCATCAGCTCGAAGGCGCTGCCGATCGACGATTCGGTGGAACCGGACTGGGATTGGCCATTGCGCGCGACTTCGTCACGCTGCTTCGAGGGACCATCACTATTGGTGACGCCCTCGAAGGCGGCGCGCTCTTCACCGTCGCATTGCCGCGTCACGCGCCTGACGGCGCCGACGTCCATCCCGAGTCCGGCGAGGCGCCGGAGATCCTCGACGCCGTCCGTCACACCATCACCGACCTTCGCCGCGGGCCTGTCGATATCCCTGCCGGCGGGCCCCAGCACTGGGCCCGCCCTCTCGTGCTCGTCATTGAGGATAACCCGGAGA
>JBOHOS010000156.1:0-10665 GCA_050731295.1 Nitrospiraceae bacterium
CTTCAAAGCAACCTGATTGCGGGTTTTCTAAATCGACATGGATGGCGTTTGCGAGGAAATATCGCCCCTCAATCCTAATATCGTGGCGCGACGGATAAGAAGTTTTAACAAAGTTCTTCAAAGCGATCAATTGCTGGATCTTTGGGCTCAACTTAATGTCCGCTACTTTCGCGCTGCCCTTCCCGCTATTGAGATCGTATGGAGCCGTCGCCTCACCGCGTCAGCCGGAATCTTCATGAGCCTCGTGGGACCGCGAGCGCGCGAGAATAGTCAGGCCCCCACCCGGACCCGCCGGCTCATTCGATTATCACTCCCTTTATTGTGCGATCAACCGGCGCGGGAAATCATCGGGACACTGGCTCATGAAATGATTCATCAATGGCAATACGATATCCTGAAACGGCGACCGAACCATGGTCCGGATTTTCGGCGCATGATGGACGCGATGAATCGCGACGGGCTGGGGCTCACGGTACGCCATACGCTCGATGAGGCGGTTCAATCCTTCTCGCGATATGCATGGCGATGTCAGCAGTGTGGTTGTGATTATCAGCGTCAACGCCGCACGATCCGCCCCAGCCGACACCGGTGTGGCGTTTGCCTCGGCCGGCTCAAGGAGATCCAGCCGAGGCAATACAAAAGTAAGAAGGCACACGGTAAAAGTGTGTGGTCTTCGGCGGAGAGTCCGGACACCGGACATGCCATGCAACTGGAACTTCAGTTTTCGATTCATTGATGGAAGCGAACAGTGCTACGGTGGTCTCGCCAGATCGTGTTCGGCGATGTCGATGCCATGTATGCGTCATCGGCGATCGTCGCCGATCCAGGGCTGGCCGGAAGGTGCGTGGCCGTTGGGTCCCCGCCGCCGCGCGGGATTGTAACCTCAGCCAGTTATCTGGCTCGGCAGTTCGGCGTCAGAGCCGCCATGCCGACGGCGCACGCGTTGCGACTCTGTCCGAATTTGGTCGTCGTTCCTCCGGACTTCGCGCTCTACCGGCGCATGCATGAGCGCTTGCGAGAGATTGCCGCGCGATTTTTTCCCGCCACCGCCTGGACGAGTATTGATGAATTTTACGCCGATACCACAGACCTGCAGTCCATGCATCCCGATCCGGCCGCATTGGGGCGGAAGGTCAAAACGGCCATCTTCGAGGAGACCGGCCTGCACTGCACGGTGGCCGTGGGGACCAGTAAGACCGTGGCCAAGATAGCGGCCGATTGCCACAAGCCGGACGGGTTGGCCGTCATCGAGCCCGGAACCGAGGCTGCATTTCTCGCCGCACGCCCCGTCAAATCCCTGCCCGGTATCGGTCCGAAGACGGCGGCGGAGTTAGAACCCCTCGGCATCCGCCTGATCAGCGACCTGTTGGAGCCTCGCTTTGGACCTATCCTAGGCCAAATGTGGGGCGCGCGCTTGCCGGCGCTCCAAGCTCTTGCGCATGGGATTGACCACGATCCCGTCGAGCCGGACCGCGCTCAAAAGAGTCTTGGGCACGAGACCACGTTCGACCGGAACACGGCCGACATCGAGTTCCTCGAAGACACCGTTCGGAGCTTCCTCAACGAGCTGACTCACGACCTGCGACTGCAGGGTCTGGCGGCCGGCGCATTTACGCTCAAGCTGAAAGATTGGCGATTCAAGATCACCACGCGCCAGCGGCGCTTCGCACATCCGCTCAACTACGATCCGCCGATGTGGAAGGCGATCCGTCCGGCGCTGCGGAGTTTGGTGACACCGCGAACTCAGTACCGACTCATCGGCCTCTCGCTCTCCGACCTGGTCCCTGCCACGGATACCCTGTTCGACCAGCGCACCACCAGAGCCATGGCCGCCATGGACGCGATCATCGAAAAGCACGGCGCGAGCGTGATACGGTTGGGGGAGATTCCAGAAGAATAGGATCATTGGAAATAACCGGCTGGCGTGATGTGATCGAGGATATGCTCGATGCACAAGAACTTTTAGCTGCACCAACCCGACGCTGATACTCTCGGAGCGAGCGATGCATGCGCTTGCGAAGACCGTAGGACTCTCGGATGAGCTGACGGCGTTTGTCACTCGAAGACAAACTTCCGAATAATAGGCAAACACAGAGTGTTCAATGGATTTGAACAGATGAACCGAAAGGAGTCGCCATGATAACCTTACGCCATCTGACTTTTGCTGTGATAGCGGGAATCGTGTTCGCTTCGTCTGCTGTGGCTGCGGATCAAAAGGTGACGCTCTCGCTGGGCGGGAAATTTTGCGATCTGTACCTGGGCGACGTCGAGTCGGCTTTGAAGAAAGTTGCCGGCGTGACCGCCGTGGATTTCAAAAGCCAGAAGGGCCACGCCGTGGTGACGGGTGATGCTGGTAAGATGAAGCCGGACCAACTGGTCACCGCCGTGAACGGGGTGAAGGGCGACGGTTGGCACTGCAAAGCCGAGGTCAAGAAATAAGCCGCTGGGATGGAGCAATCTGAAAGCACCGGCCGAGGGAATTCTTACTTGTCTTTGGCCTTGCTTCCTTTGATAGCTTTGTTGACGGCGGCAGCGGCTTCGGCAGCGGCTTTTGTGATCCCCTTCCCGACTTCGTCGCCGACCTCCTTGATCTTGTCCATGGCCTGTGGAATCGGCTTTGGAAGGTCCTTCACCTTCAACGATCCGTCCTTTTTGTCATCATCGCCTGCCCAAACGAATGAAGTTCCAAAGATCAGGATCGTCAGGATGACCGCCCGTGCGAGGATTCGTTCATGCCTCATTGTTGCGTCCCTCCTGTTGCTACAGAGTATGGTAATCCTTCTTCACGCCGCGCTCAAGTCCAATAGTGTGACGCTATGACTCAACACTGGCCGCTCCCGAAGAAAGACTATTGGTCGACGCCGTTTGCGGAATCTTTGCTTGAGCACGTGCAACTCGCCCCAGGGGTGACCATTCTTGATATCGCGTGCGGGTCCGGAATTCCGGCCTTCCATCTGGCGGAACAGGTCGGCCCGGCCGGACAGGTTCTTGGGATCGATCTCAGCGAGCATCAGGTCGCCAGAGCTCGAGCCATACAGGGCCGGCAACTCCCCTGGCTCAGATTCGAATGCCTGGATATGCGTGACTTGCCCGCAACCCTCGGAGACTTCGATCGGATCACGGGGAACCTGTCGGTCATGTTCTTCCGTCCCAACCGGTACGACACCGTTCGCAGCCTGCAAGCCCATCTCAAGCCAGGCGGTCAACTGGCGCTCACGTTTCCATCACTCGGCACGTTTGACTCGCTGTGGAAGCGGATTGACCAAGAAATGGTCCTACGCGGGTTGAACGCGGAACGGAGACGCTTGGCCGAGTATGTGGCCGAGCGTCCGTCGGGGCAAGAGGCACGCGGCTGGTTGGAAAGCCTGGGATTCGAGCGGATCGATGTCACCGAGTATCCGTTGGAAGTCGAAACCGAGCCAGGAGCGGAGTTCTTATATCATCCTCTGCTTCGCGGCGGGTTTTTGGATGATGCCTACGAGTGCTTCCACGATCAATCGCTTGCCGATACCGTAATGAATACCGTGGCGAATGATCTATCCAGTTTCACACCGTTGATCGCCCAACGTTGCGTGATGTCCGGCTGGCGCTCTGTTGATAGGGGGTAAAGAGCTATAGGGATAATGCGAAGATGCGCTGGAAGTCCTCTGGCCCTTTAGACTTACCCCTTTTACCCGGTACCCCCGATTTTTACACCACATCCGGCAGGTCGATGACATAGCGATGCTGTCCCGCGGGCGAATCGTCCTGCTCGTGCACGCGAAACAGCGGAATATCGGCCTGCAGCCGTTTGAGCAGGCGCGGCATCGAAAGGCCATCCTCCAACTCACACACCCAGACTTGCGCGCCGGTTTCCAAGTCTTCATATCGGCGGCTGACCCGGAATCGCGGATCCTCCATATAGTAGGCTGAGAGCCATCCCGTGATGGCGTTGACGACCCACCCATGCGCGCGAACATACCGAGGACTCACTCTCAACTCGATCAGGTGCGTCGCGGGCTGTGTCTCCATTCTTGGTCACTTCCCCGCCGGTTTCACCGAGTTGAGAAATGCTTCCACTTCCTGAATCACCACGGCTTGCTCTTGCGGCGTCAGCTTCTCCCAATGTTCTCTGAGCGGCTCGAAATACCGTCGAATGGACGTGTACAAACTGTATGCCTTGGAGCCCTTCTCATCGCCGAAATCAACCATCATGCGCCCTCCCGCTCAACAGTGTAGTGAATCCGTCGCTCAGGGACAAGTCAGCCTCTGAACGGTCGCGGAAGCCGCCGCGTCATGTGTGATGCCAGACTAGGATTTCTTCCTGGCCTAAGGGTAAGATGTCCCGATGCACACAAAAATTGTGAACCGCTCCGCGCTCCTTGAGATTCTGTCGGCGCATCGCGCCCAACGGCAGCGCATCGTTTTTACCAACGGCTGCTTCGATCTCATGCATGTCGGCCACACCCGGTACTTGCAGTCTGCAAGGAACCTCGGCGACGTGCTGGTGGTCGGCGTCAATACCGATGCGTCCGTCCGAGTTCTCAACAAAGGAGTCGGGCGTCCTATCGTCCCGGAATCCCAGCGGGCAGAGGTCTTGGCGGCGCTGTCGTGCGTTGACTACGTCGTTCTGTTTAATGAGCCGAACCCGGGCGCCCTCATCGCCGACCTGCAGCCGGATGTCTTGGTCAAAGGCGGGGACTGGGCCCCGGATCAAATCGTCGGCCGCGAGATCGTCGAAGCGCGCGGCGGAGTCGTCAAGACGATTCCGCTGGTGCCCGGCGTCTCCACAACTCTTCTCATGGAGAAGATCCAGGCCCTCAAAGCGTCAACCGTTGATCGGTGACTCTGAACAATTCATGAATGATAGCCGAACGGATCACGCGATTCACGAATAACGTGTAACGACTCACGTCAGCCACCATGCCCGTTCCTTCACACTCGACACGATATTGGGATGACATCTTACGGCCGATCGCCGAGGCCCTAGACGCCCGTCAGGGACGCCCGTGCTTGACCGGGGTACAAGGCTCGACGGCGGCATACGCGTTGACACTGCTCGGGCGCTCCAGCCGCCGGTCGTGGTTGATCATCACCGCCTCTGAAGAGTCCGCCGACCGCCTGTGCGAGGACCTGCAATTCTTTCACAACCTTCTGGGACTGCCTTCAGAATCTCTGGCGCGATTCCCGGAATGGGAAACCTTGCCGTACGAGGCGACCGCCCCGTCCATTGATCTCATCAGCAAGCGGATGCGCACGCTGCATCGTGTGGCGCAAGGCAGTCGAACGGTGCTCGTCACATCGGTGCCGTCCTTGCTTCAACAATTATTGCCGCTCTCAATCTTTTCGGAGGCGATTCTCACGATACGGCCCGGAGACACGGTCGAACGTGAAGCCCTGGTCTCACGTCTCTTGCGCCTTGGCTATCGTCAGGGATCGGTGGTCGAGATCCCGGGAGAATTCAGTATTCGGGGGGGCATCGTCGATATTTTTTCGACCGCGTATGACGATCCGTTGCGGGTGGAATTTCTGGGCGACACCGTCGAGTCGGTACGCGTGTTCGACACCGCCACCCAGAAATCGACCACGAAACTTCCGCAGGGCTGGTTGCTCCCCGCTCGCGAGCTGATCCATCCCCAGGGCAGCGCCGAGAGCGTGACCCAGCTGCCTGCCGATGCCGAATGGCGCGCGCCGGATGTCTATCCCGCAATGGAGACATTGCTCGACTACTTCCGCGAGTTGCCGGTGGTGGTGCTCGACCAACCCCTGGCCCTGTCAAAAAAAGCCACGGAGTTTCTTGACGAGGCGGATGATGCCTACCTGCGCATCGCCGGAGGGCCCGAGGTCAGGCCCTACCCCTCCCCGGAGCGGCTCTATCAGAAGTGGGACACGATGCTGGCCCGCATCAAGTCCTCCTCGTGGCTGGCGACCGATCCTTTGGCGCCGGCCGATGCGTCCTGGCAGCCGGTGGTTCCCTTTCCGACACACTCTCCGCAAAGCGTCGGGTTGGCGCAGCGCGGCATGCCGTTTACCGAGACCTTAGCGAAGCTGGATCTCCTCCGCAACGCGGGACCGGTTGTCATCATCGCCCGATCACGCGGTCAGGTCGATCGATTGCTGGCCCTGTTTGCGGAGCATGATCTTCCGGCCGTCCGGTGGAAACCGCAGGACTGGACCGCCTCATCCCAGAAACCTCCATTCGCCCTGCTTCAAGGCGACCTCTCGTCAGGATTTATCTCCGGCTCGATTTCACCCGCCCACCCTCCGCCGGCCAAGACCGGCTCGTCCCATGGACAATTTGCCGTCATCACCGAGGAGGAGCTGTTCGCCAAGGGGATGCGCCACCGGCCGCCCCCCAAAAGCAAAACGGCCACGTTTCTCTCCTCGTTGGAAGATCTCAACGCCGGTGATTACGTCGTGCACGTGCAGCACGGGATCGGCCGCTATGAAGGGTTGCGGCGCCTGGCGGTGCAGGGCTTTGAAAGCGATTACCTCATTCTACGGTTCGCCGGCGGCGACACGCTGTACGTCCCGCTTGATCGGCTCAATCAGGTTCAGCGGTACAAGGGCGCCGACGGTCACGCTCCCAATATGGACAAGCTGGGGGGCAGCAGTTGGGGGCGCACGACGGCCAGGGTCAAAAAAGGCATCGAGGAAATGGCCCACGAGCTCGTCGAGCTGTACGCGAACCGCGAAGTCGTCCATCGAGGCGAATACGGCGGCGATAGCACGCTCACCCACGCATTCGAGGCGGCCTTCGAGTATGAAGAAACGCCGGATCAGCTCCGCGCCATCGAGGACATCAAGCGGGACCTCGAATCTCCCAAGCCGATGGACCGCTTGGTCTGCGGCGACGTCGGGTACGGGAAGACGGAGGTCGCCATGCGGGCGGCCTTTAAGGCGGTGGAGCATAACCGTCAGGCGGCCGTGCTGGTGCCCACGACCTTGCTCGCACAGCAGCACTATGACAATTTCTCTCAGCGCTTCGGGCCGTTCCCGGCCCGGGTCGCCATGCTGTCGCGCTTCCAGACGCCGAAGGAGACGAAGGCGGTGCTCCACGATGTGGCGGCCGGCAAGATCGACATCGTCATCGGCACCCATCGGTTGCTTCAGAAGGATATCCAATTTCGAAATCTCGGGTTGGTGATCATCGATGAAGAGCAATGGTTCGGAGTCCGTCACAAGGAGCGCCTCAAACAGCTTCGAACCCAGGTGGACGTGCTCACGTTGACGGCGACACCCATTCCCCGCACCCTTCAGATGGCCATGTCGGGCGTCCGCGATCTCTCGGTGATCGAAACCCCGCCCGCCGGGCGTTTGGCGATTCGCAGCCATGTGTTGCGGTTTCACGAGGAGACGATTCGGGAAGCCATTGTTCGCGAGTTGGGTCGCGGGGGACAGACCTATTTTGTGCACAACCGGGTCCAGACCATGGAGAGGACCGCCACATGGTTGCAACAACTGGTCCCCGAGGCCAGGATTGTCATGGCGCACGGCCAGATGGATGAACGGTTGCTGGAAGCCGTGATGCTGAAGTTCGTTCGACGGGAGACGGATGTGTTGGTGACTTCAGCCATTATTCAATCCGGCCTGGATGTGCCGAACGCCAATACGATCATCGTCCATCGCGCCGACACCTTCGGTCTGTCGCAACTCTATCAGCTTCGAGGGCGAGTGGGGCGGGCCGGCCAACAAGCGTACGCGTACTTCTTGACGCCCAACGAGGAAACGCTCAGCGGCGATGCTCAAAAACGGCTGATCGCGATCCAGGAGTTCACGGAGCTGGGGTCGGGGTTTCGCTTTGCCGCGGCCGACCTGGAGATTCGGGGAGCGGGGAATTTCCTCGGCAAACCGCACTCCGGCCATATTGCGGCGGTCGGACTCGATCTCTATCTTCAGATGGTCGAGCAGGCGGTGCAGCAGCTCAAGGGCACGGTGGTCGAGGAAGAGCCCGACCCCATCTTGCACCTCAACGTCTCCGCGTTCATTCCGGATGACTATGTGAGCGATCCACACCACCGGCTCTCGCTCTACAAACGGCTGTCTTCCAGTCCTCAAGTCGGCGACTTGGCCTTGCTGCATGGGGAAATGCAAGATCGATATGGCGCGTTGCCCGAGCCGGTCGAACGCCTTTTTGAAGTCATGCAGATCCGCTTGCTGGCCAAAGCTCTTCGCCTCGGTTCCGTCGAGGTGAAGGAGGGGGCGGCCGTCATCGCCTTCGATCCCAAAACGCCTCTGCCGGAGGCCGGGATTCGCGCGCTAATGGACCGCTATCACCGCCGGTTTCGCCTCCTCTCTCCGCTGTCGTTCGAATTGCAGATGCCCGAGAGCGACTGGACGGCCGTCGCTCAGGAGCTCACCGCCGCCTTGCAAAGGCTTCTCGCCTGTGGTACCAAGTCTTCCGCGTAGCGTGGTCCGGACAGCTTTCCCGAAAACCTATACAACTTCGGCCTGCACCTTCAAAGGATGTGCGCGTGGCCAAGGGCTTTCCCGCGCCGGCGGGGCCAGATCCAGGCCGAGTGCCTTTTCCTTCGATTGGCTTGACAGCTTTACGATCACCCTGTAGGAATGATAGTGCAAGATGAGAGTCCCTTCTCGACGACAGAGGCTTCCAGCACGCTTCGTGCCCCGATTCTCCCGACTCACTCGCGGGGTCTTGTGGTGTTCAGGCGTATCGGCCGCCGGGCTTCTTGCCGCGTGGCTGGGGGGGTGCGCGCCTTCCCAAGAACCGCCTGCGCTTGCCATGGTCAACGGCAAACCGATTACGCAGGACGAATTCGAATACCGGTGGTCGGAATTGCCCGTCGCGACGCGAGACCTGTACGAGAGTCAGGGAGGCAAGAAGAAGTTTCTCGACGATTTGATTTCCCGCGAAATCCTCTTGCAGGAGGCGCGCCGGATGGGATTGGGCCATAGCCTGGCTCTCCAAGAGCGCCTTGAACGAGTCAAAGAACAGTTGATGCTGGATGAGTTGATGAAAGAAGCGGTCGCGGCGACCGTGCAGATTTCGGACCCGGAGTTGAACGCGTACTACGATCTCCATCGGGCCGTCTTGTTAGCGGCGCTGCAGATTCGTGCCGCCCACATTGTGCTGTCCACTGAAGGCCAAGCGAAAGATGTGAAACACCAGATCAATCAAGGGTATAATTTTGCAAAGCTGGCCCAACGCTATTCCATCGATGAAACGACGCGCGCCAACGGTGGAGAACTAGGCCTGTACCGGTCGGGCATGGCGGACCCGGGCATCGAGTCGGGCTTGATGACTCTCAAACCGGGGATTGTCAGCGAGCCGATCCAGACGCAGTCGGGATTTCATCTGGTGAAAGTCCTCAGTCGTGATCCCGATGATGCGCAGCATGTGGACGCGGTTCGCCAGCGGCTTCGACGGGAATTGTTCGCAGAAAAACGTCGCAAGCAATTCGAAGACGTGCTGGTGCAGTTGAGGGCACATGCGACGGTTCGTGTGGCGGCGGCCTCTGGAATGGGGAGCCATCGTCCGGAGTCTCCATCCAGTGTGTCCGGTGTCTCCACCCCATAGTGCCCATCCCCGACGCCACGCTCGCCGAATGACCACGCCTGCTTGTCAGACATGTCCGCCATGACCTCCGTTGCCTCCCCGCGCACAACACGACGAGCGCGACCGTTCGTGCTTTGGACATGCGCCGTGCTGAGCCTGTTGGGATGGCCGTTATCGCCTCTTCCCGACGGGATAGCACGCGTGGCGGATCGGATCGTGGCGGTGGTCAACAACGAACTGATCACGCTGTCGGAGCTGAAGTCGGAGATCGCGGCGGAAGAGAAGCGCATTCAGGAGCAGTACAAAGGCGCCGAGCGACAGCGGCGCCTTCAGCAGGTCGGATATATGGGTCTGACGCGGATGATCGAGCGAAAGCTCCAGATACAGGTCGCCAAATCCAAGGGCGTGGAGATTTCGGATGCCGAGGTCGACCGGGCCATGCGCGAACTCCAGCGTCAAGGCGAGAAGGTGGACGAGACCAATCTCAACGACAAGAAAAGCATCAAAGAGCAGTTGATGCTCTTGCGAGTGGTGGAGCGAGAAGTCCGCAGCGGCGTGATGGTGTCGGAGCCAGATATGCGCCGCTACTATGAAGGACATCAAAGCCGGTTTTCACTTCCTGAAGAATATCGCATCAGTCAGATTCTGATCGTGCCGAAGTCCTATGAAGCGGCCGCGGATGCCAAGGAGAGAGCCGAATCGGTTTCCGATGCGCTCAAGCAGGGCGGTGATTTTTCAGAATTGGCCCTCAAATACTCCGACGGGGCCGAATCGACTCGCGGCGGCAATCTCGGATTCGTCCGACAAGGGGAGCTGCTTCCGCCCATTGAACGGGTCTTGGCCATGCTGAAGCCCGGCCAGGTCAGCGATCCGATCGAGAGCACGGAAGGCATCCACCTCATCAGGCTTGATGAAAAGAAACCGTCCCAGTTCAGGCCATTTGCCGAAGTGAAGGCGGAAATTCAAAGTCTCGTCTACCAGCAGAAGAGCGAGGACATTTACCAACTCTGGATGGCGGACTTGAAGAATAAAGCGTTCATCGAGGTGAAGTTCTAGAAGACTGTTGAAAAAGACTTCCAGCTGTGTTCTCAGTCGCTAGGAGCCTGTCCGAGTAATTGTCTGAGCCGCGATTAACGGTGACCTTTTTACAAGCTGGTTCGGTATTCTCA
>JBOHOS010000157.1:0-4439 GCA_050731295.1 Nitrospiraceae bacterium
GCGGTGGACATGCCACACCAGGGCGGCAGGCTCGTAGACCAAGGTATGGCCTTTCGCCACGAGCCGGTGAAACATTTCCAGATCGCCTCCGCTGCCGCTGGGCGTGCCCACGTCCAGCGCCACATCAAAAGCGCCGATGTCGGCAAAAATGTCCCGACGGAATGCCATGTTCGCGCCGACGCCAAGCACGTGGGCCCAGAAAAGATCCTGCGTGGAGACGCTCTGCGTCCGAACGATTCGGCGCTGCATGCCTTTTCCCATTCCACCGTAAGTGAACTCAAAGAGATGCTGCGCCGGCGTTTCCAGTTCCGCCGGCGCCACCAGACCTGTCACCGCCTTGATTTCAGGGTTGGCGAAGGCGTTGGCGAGGGCCTGGAGCCAGCGAGGATCGGCGCGAGCGTCATCATCAGTAAAGGCGATGATCTCGTGGCTGGCTTCCGCGATGCCTCGGTTGCGCGCCCAATCCAGACCGGGGCGATCCTCACGAACGTACCGGACAGGGTAGGCAGCCACCAGGCGGGCGGTCTCGTCGCTCGACGGGGCATTATCGATCACGATGATTTCGTAGTTAGGATAGTCCAGCGCCAAGAGGGACTGAAGACATCCGGCAAGCAGATCGCTTCTGTCCCGCGTGCACACCACGACGCTGATTGAACATAGAAATGGAGCGCCGGCGAATGGAGGGTCGTCACTCACCCTCAAGGAGTGGCGACCTAACGACAAGACCACCTGATCACTCATCGCCTGACGCACTCGGTCGGCTAATATAACCGGCTCACGCCGGCTGTTCGCGACCGAGACCCATCCGACCGGATGGCCGTGATACCGCGCGAGCACATGCAGCCAATCGTATCGTTCCGTTCCCCAAATCGGATGGACCTCTTTGGAGAACTCCATTTCACACACTTTTGTCGGCATGGATGGCTCGCAGGTTGGATGGAGCAATGAGACGGTCGCCATAAGATAGAGATAGGAGATCGGGTCCGGTCGAAGCGGACTCCAGTACCACCGCCTTCCAGAGATCCCAACTCAAGGTCGAGGCCAAGGCATGTCTCAGGTGTGATCCGCGAAGTCGTTCCGCGCCGGCTTGAGATGGAATGCGTCCGACGACCTGCGTTCCGTACCGCACACGGAGACCGGTGGGCCGCGCGTCATCCACCTGCCGTTCCGCCTCGACAAGCCCTTCGCGAAGATCGATCTCCATGTCACACCCGTCCTGATGACTATGGGCCGGTCCACCTTGCAAAAACCTCAGGAGGGCCTTTCGACCGCCCAGCGTTTCCGCCGCGCCGCGTAAATACCAATAGTGACGCAGGCCCGTGAACACGATCCGCCACATGCGGCGCAGCCGCAGTCGTTCCATGACACGCAGCATTCGGCGAAGGAGCCAGGCCAGCCGGTCCCCCAGACTGGGATATCTGAAGACAATCCCATGTACGAGATGATCGCGCAAGCCTGTAGGCTCCTCGAAGTGAACGAGACGCAGGGTAGGGCGCAAATCCGAATGGCGGTGACCGATCAGAACATCGGCGTGTCCTTCGTGACGCGATCGTTGCAAGGCGCGATCGATGTCCGTGGTTTCATGCTCATGGTGGTAGGCAAGGGCGGCCGCCGTAAAGCTGAAGGACACGCCGGCCTTGATGAGGCGCGCCCCGAATTCATAGTCTTCTCGGCCGGCGCTCCGAATCGCGGGATCGAATCCGCCGGTGCGCCTAAACAATTCCGCGCTGATGGAGAGATTGCCCGTGAGCAGATCCTCATAGGTGTATCGGTGACCGGGATCGTTGATCTCCCGAAACTTATCGTGCCACCAACTTCTCAAGATCATGTGGAAAAAATCGCTTCGCCCATGCAAGAACGGAACGTACGGCCCCATGATGACCTGCCCGGATCGATCCTGGTGAGCCGCGACATGCGCTCCGACGAGTCCAGGGGAGGGTTCCACGTCGTCATCTAAAAACAGCAAGAGAGCACCCGCTGCTTTTTTGGCGCCCTGATTGCGGGCCGCGGCGGCTCCCTGACAGGCTTGCTCAAGGATGCGTAGCGCCAACGAAGCGGAATAGCCGCGCAGCATCTCTGTTGTTCCGTCCGTACATCCGTCCGCCACTACGATAACTTCGAACAATGCAAGGGGATAGGTCTGCATCTCGAGCGCACTCAATGTCTTTCGAAGCATGGCCTGACGGTTATGCGTGGGAATGATGATGCTGACCATGAGCCGATCCATGTTCCGAGTCACCATGATCGTCGGCGAAGTTGCCTGCGCGAGGCAAAGTACGCCCATGGACCAACTAGGCACCCGGCCAATTCCGCGAACAGCAAGTCCAGCGGTTTTCTTTCCGGGCGGCGAAGCAGGGATCGGGCCAGCGCAGGAAACTGCACGTAGCGAAACCAGCCCCAGCAGATCAATGGCGCGGCGATCTCTCGTTCGACCAGCAGGCTCCGTGTCAAAAACGCGTACACGCCGACACCATAGCCGTGAAGCGTCGTCCGTAATTCTTTCCACGTGCGACGGTGGCGATGCCAGCTGAGCGCCGCCGGATCGTAGACAATTCGATACCCGGAGGTCAGAATTCTTAAGAACATGTCGAAATCTTCCCCGGTTCGGGAGCGCGTTCCCGGGCCGAGCGCTTCATCGAAAAATCCGACATACTCCCGCACGGCCCTTCGCAGCGCCATATTGGCCGAGGTACCCGCGCGCGCGACGTACAGAGGGTTCGAATCGCCCCCGTCGAGCATGAAACGCTTGAATCCTCGTCCAAATGGAGAATGGCGCTCAAACCATTCCTGCGCCTCAGTCTCCAGTTCCAACGGCATCGTCAAGCCGGTCACGCAAAGAACCAAGGGGTCATGGAAGTTCCGGAGAATGGCCCGCAACCAGCCTGAGTCCGGGGCCGCATCATCGTCGCTAAAGGCAATGATCTCATGGCATGCTTCGCGGATCGCTCGATTGCGGGCCGCGCTCGCGCCAGGCGTGTTTTCACGAACGTACCGGACGCTACTGTAGCGTTCAACAAGACGACGCGTATCCTCTGTGGCCGGGCAATTATCAATGACCAGCAGTTCTTGGCCATCATCGGGGAGGCGCAACAAGGCATCCAGGCAACGACGGAGGTCCTCAGGGCGATCGCGCGTGCACACGGCCACCGTCGCCGAAGGAAGCGTTGGCGATGCCGGCCGTTCATCCCATTCGAGGCGGTTGTGGAGCCACTGTTCCCACAGTCGCCACCCGGCCGCCTCGATCAGAGCCTCGCGTAACTCGGGTCCGCCTACGCGTCCGTTGATGACCGGCACGGTCGTTTGGCCGACCGGCCGCCCGTGTAGCCGGATTAAGATGAGTGCCCGGCTATAGCAGTCCAATCCCCTTACGTCCGGAGGAAGGCGTGCGATGTCAATGTCCAGTACGGCGGTTGCCATTGTGCTAAATTCGGGGATGAGAGCGTAAAAACATCAATTCATCTTATAAATGGTGGTACTCCTCGCACCATGTACGGTCCAAGCCCTCATCCTGAAGGGCATCGCGGACCATCGACCAGCACCGGTTGTCCGCCACGCGAAGTTGTTCTTGCCATGGGGCAATCGTGATCAACCGAGCTTCCCCTGTTGCAATGAACGTGTTGTGGTGCAAGAAAAAGCCGCTGCTTCCGGTCTTGAACGAGAGAGCGCTGGGAATGCCCTGTTCGGATGTCCCCATGACGACCACATTATCGTAGATTTCCGCCGCAGCCAGGCTCGAGCCGCCGTTCCAAACCTGGATCCCGGCAAAATCATTTTTGCGGCCATCATTGATGCTCATGTTATGCCGGACCGTGTTCCCGAACCAGGGTGAGGCCTCTTTGTACTGGAACAGACCGTAGCCCGCGCCATCATTGCCGTGCGAATAGTTGTACTGTAAGACCGAGTGCGTCACCCCTCCGTCCAGATCGAAGCCGCCTCCGTCCGCGTGTCCGGCCGTCCGGTTATCAAACGATTCATTGTATTGAATGGTGATGTTCGTGGACGCATACGTCCATATCCCTACGCCGGCATTTCCCAACCACCCGTTATCGTGCGCGATCGACCATTCGACGATGCCCTCGTCAACACCTCCCAACACAATGCCGCTTCCACTGCTCGGCGTGGCGGTGGGAAGCCCGGAATTGCGGCAGGAGCGGACATGGCCGATATACACGAGCTCGTTCGCATGCGGGGACTGGGCGTAGGTAACGAGACCATTGAGACCGTTGTCTTGGAGGAGGGCATGGGTTATTCGAATGTCTCGAAAGCCGCTTCGACCATTCCATCCCCCGATTCTAATACCGTTGTGGCCGAATCCCGTGACCGCTACTTCATCGATATAGATGCCGGTTAATTTCACGTCACCGGGCAGGTTGGTATAGAAATTGATGCCATCCGACGTATTGATGATTCGACCGTCTCCTGCGAAATTAATTTTAGAG
>JBOHOS010000158.1:0-1410 GCA_050731295.1 Nitrospiraceae bacterium
GTATTGCCCTTCTCAGGAGCAGCCTTGCCTTGCTCTTGCTCGGCCGTCGCCTTCGACGTCGGTTGTTCCACGCGGCCCTCGTTACAGCCCATGGCCAGAGAGACGAGTAGACATGCAAGGGAAACAAGAATATTCCGGCTGACAAGAGACTTCATGATAGGAAGATAGCCGGAGTGGCGTGACGGATCAGCTTGCATCAACATTGCTTCAGCACCTGTCCTCAACGGATCAGTAAACCCGATCATGGAAGCTCTCCAGCCCAGCGTTCCAGCCGAGCCAGTGCGACGGACATATCGGCCCGCGCCTGTGCATACTCCAGCAGCATCTGGCGGTAGACGCGTTGCGCGTCAATCAGATCTAACAGGCCCGCCGCGCCCTGCTTGAAACTGATCCGGGCGATCCTGAGCGCCTCCTCCGCTTGCTTCAGCAACCCCTTCTCAAACACGTCGATCTGCTGCCGAGCCGTTCGCGCTCCCTGGACCTGCTCGGTAATGTTGCTCACTAATTGGTTCTGCGCGTGCACACGTTCGGCCTCCGCGCGATCTTTGGCGCCCAAAGCCGCCTCGATCTCCCCTTGTCGGCGATACCACAGGGGGATGGGAACACTCAATCCGGCGAGGTAGGCTTCATCGCCTGCTTCACGATGGTAGGTACCGCTGATCGTGATGTATGGAATGCGTGACTCGCGTTCCTGCACGATACTGTGCTCGGCTTGTTGAATGCGCTTGGTAAGCCGCCGTAATATCGGATGCGACTCGAGCGAACGCGCCGTCAGCTCATCTAAGGCTAGTTCCTGTGGAAACGACGAGAAATCTCCAGCCACAGAAAACTTTTTACCAAGGGCCCCGGCTGTCAACACGTCGACCCGGACACGTGCGACCACCAAACTGTTCTGCGCCCGACTCAGCTCTTTGTCAGCTTTCTGTAGTTCAACGTTGGCCTTCACGGCTTCAAAGGGCCTAGCCTGACCGGCATCAACCCGCGCTTTGATCGTTTGAAAGATGTCTTGAGTTGTCGAGAGGTTTTGGAGCGACAGTTCGACATCTCGTTGCGCGAGCAAAAGTTGGTAGAAAGCGACCTTGACCTCGGACAGCAGATTCAGCCGCGTATCCTCAACACCCGCCTGGGCCCCCGCGAGGGTTGCATCCGCGGCACGTTGACGGGCCCGGCGCTTCCCTGGCAACTCGAGCGGCTGCTCTACCGTCACTGTTCGCTCAATAATCGAGACGCCGGTGCTCGGATCACGAATAGCCCCTCGCCCGCCGGAGCCGGTGATCGAGGGATTGAGATAGGCGCCGGCCGCCGCGCGCTCCCCCCGGCTCTGCCTGACAGCGGCTGCCGCACCAGCCATCGCCGGATTTCGTTCTAATGCTAACGTGACGATGTCGTTCAAGCTGTAAGAGTGTGAAC
>JBOHOS010000159.1:0-3470 GCA_050731295.1 Nitrospiraceae bacterium
ACATGGTCCTGCCTACTCGTCTCATCCGGGTACGGTTATGACGTGGTGGAAGTCGAGAACGGAGGAACTGTTACGGGGATCGTGGCGTTGAAGGGGCCGGCGCCGGCGCCCAAGGCGTTCAATCTGGTGACCTTTCCCGATCCCGAATATTGCGGTCGCATTTCCAACGGCAGCGGCTGGCGATTATTGCGTGATTTCACGGTGTCGAGTAGCGGAGGTATCGAGGGACTGAAAGATGTCGTCGTGGTTCTGGAAGGAATTGATGCCGGCAAGCCCTTCGATCTGTCGGTTCCGCGTGTCGAGGCGCGCGATTGCATCTTTGCCCCCTTCGTTACGATCGTCCGCGACCACCATGCCGTCGAGGTGGTCAATATGGACCCGGTGATGCATGACGTGCAAGCGTATGAAACGTCTCCCGAGCTGGGAACCCGCGTCCTGTTCAATTCGCCGCTCCCGATGAACGAGCACCACAAGCGCGGGGATTTGCACGCCACTCACCGCCACCTGTCCGGCCAATCCATGCTGGAGCCTATTCATCTGACAAAGGGACGCAGGCTATTTTTAATGCAGTGCGGGTTCCATGCCTATATGGAAAGCTGGGCCTTCGTCGTGACGAATCCTTACTACGACATCACGAGCGCGACGGGGGCATTTGCCATCGACAATGTTCCGCCCGGCACCTATCGCCTGATCGCCTGGCATCCGCAAACGGGTCCGTTTCAAGAACGGCTGGTGACCGTGCCGCCAAAGGGACTCGCCTTAGCGAACCTCTCGCTGCAAGCCCCGATTGGGCGCCGAACGGCCTATGCGGTGATGGAAAACCCCCGGTTTGGAGCCGGCGCCTTGGGTCGCCCCGTGGAGATCATCCCGTTCGTGGAACGCCAACAATAAAATGCCGGCGTTCTTCCCTTCGGTGTCCCCCAGTCAGTTTTTTCCCCCTTCATGAGGAGGAATCATTTGGCGTTGGCGATCAACCGGAGAACCGTCCGAGCTATGGCCGTGCTATGGATGGCCGCGTGGTGTGGCATGGTCCCCCCGGCGTTTCCTGCGCAGCCCGATCCTATCAAGGACGCTCGTCTGGCTTTCGAGCGCCATCAATTTGAGCGTGTCCTGCAATTGGTTGACCCCCTGCTGGCCGTCGATGGGGCGCCTCTCGATGCGCGCCGTCTCAAAATCAAGAGTTTGGTGCGTCTCGCCAAGCCTGCGGATGCGCTGGTGGAGTACGAACGACTGGAAGCCATGACGGGGTCTGAGGACCAGCCATTGTTGCGTGAAGTCGCGATCGGATTTATCACGCCGTTGCTCAAGGATATGCGGGAGCAAATGCGTGGAGCAGCGTATACCGCCCTGAAGGAATTGGATTCGGATGAGTCCATTCCTTATTTCGAGGATGGATTGAGCGATGGCGCGGGTCTCGTTCGAGCGTTGGCCGCCGAAGGGCTGGGGCGACGTGCATCGGGCCGCCGCTCCGTTCGCCTGCGAAAGGCGATGGACGATCAAGCGGCTATCGTCCGCACGGCGGCGTTAAAGGCGCTGGGTCGTTCTCAGGACCGTTCCGACATGACCCTGGTGGAGTCCGCCTTGAAGGACGACCAACCCATGGTTCGAGCTACCGCTGCCGCCGTACTGGTGAAGTTCGGAAGATCCGAGTTTCTGCCGCGAGTGCGAGCGGCCGCCGAAGCGAGAAATCCCGAAGAGCGCGCCGTGGGGTTACGTCTCTTGGGAGATCTCCGTGACCGCGAGGCCTTGCCGATACTGCAGAGGGCGTTAAAAGATGGCCAGCCTTCGGTTCGAGGCGCTGCCGCTGTGGCCCTGGGAGATCTAGGAGCGCCGGCCGATGGGGCAGCGCTCGCCGTCCTCTTAGAGGATCCCATTCCGGCAGTCCGCGCCTCTGCAGCCCTCGGTCTGGGAGAGCTGCATGCGGCTGATTCCCAACCGGCGCTGCAAAAAGCATGTCAGGACGGCAATCCCGCAGTGCGCGCCGCAGCCATCGCTGCGCTGCTGCATCTTGGAGCGCCGTATCAGGATGTAGCCGATCGCGCGCGTGAGTTAACGCATAATCCGGATCCGGGGATACGAGCGACTGCGGCCCGGGCATTGGGAAAAAGCCGGGACCCTGAAGCAATCGAGCGCTTAAAGTTGTTGTTGGAGGATCAACTGCCTCGCCCGCGCATCGCGGCAGCCCGTGCTCTTGGCCAGATAGGCGGGGAGGCGATCATTTCCATCCTAAAAAATGCCCTGCATGATCGAGATGACGCGGTTCGCGCAACGGCCGGCGGTGCGTTGGGTCGAATCCTGCCGGCCGATGGGAACCCCTTGAAAACAAAGTGATGAAGCGCATCTGCATTGATGCTTGACAGTCGTGGCCGGTTGCTGCTATAGAAAGCACCCTCAATCTCTAGGACGGCCCCCCCGAGACGGTCGAACCAACGGGTTTTTATCGAGCGCGAAACGTTCATGGCATCGACTCTGGTGTCCCTTGGAGATCACTCCAGCTTGGAGTAGGTAGGGTCGAACGAGAGGCATTGGCGCAGGCTGTAATCATGAGGTATTATGACATCGTGTCTATCACAAGGAGGCAGTACCATGAAGAAGAGGTCGTTTCTTGTCATATCAGGGATTATCATGGGGGCCTTTCTGCTGGCGCCCCTCGCGAGCTTCGCCGGAGGGACGGTCACCGGAAAAGTGACGTACAGCGGCAAGCCTGAGGAAAAGGAATTTCTGTTCTCCAAGTTCCCCAATCCCAAGTTCTGTCCGAAGAATCCCAAGAAAGAGCTGGTCAAAGGCGAAAAGCGAATCATGCCGACCATTGAAGTCGGCGCGGGTGGCGCCCTCAAGTCGGCCGTGGTGGCGGTGACGGACGTTGAGGACAAGGCGTTCACGGATGGTTATAAGGGCACGGACGTGGTGGCTGAGTTTTGCGAATTTCTGCCCTTTTCAGGCGTGGTCGTGAAGCAGAAGAATTTCCATGTGGAAAATCACGATAGCGATCCCGACGATCCAGGGCCAAAGGGGGATTTTCCAGGAAAGAAGGGCGTGCTGCATAATCCACACAGTTTCGAGCAACTCGGCCCCAGCTCCACGACCGTCTTCAACATTGCTCTGGCCGAGAAGGGCTCCAAGCTCGACAAGCCGGTGGTGCTTCGCAAGGACAAGAAGGGCTCGATGTTCCGGTTGCAGTGCGATCAGCACGAGTTTATGCAGAGCTTCTTCCTTCCTGTGCAGAACCCGCACTATGCAGTGGTGAAGGATGATGGCACCTTCGAGATCAAGGACGTGCCGGCCGGGAAGCACAAGTTGATCGCCTGGCATCCGTTTGCCGGCGATGTCGAGGCCGAGGTGGATGTGCCGGAGGGAGGCAACGCCAAGGCCGATTTCGCCGTTACTAAGAAGAAGAAGTAGCAGTCTCGGTAAGGAAGTTTTTTCATCTCGTCTTCGAGAAGGGCAGGGACCGGTATCCGGTCCCTGCC
>JBOHOS010000160.1:0-10855 GCA_050731295.1 Nitrospiraceae bacterium
ATTCAACGGGGGCTAATTTGGACAGCAGTGGACTAACGTCATTTAATGCCGACGACTATCGAATCCGGCCCGATCTATGCCTCAACTTTGTCCGTTTGAAGCCGGCTTCCTTCATCCACCGCTTGCAGTCTGCGCCGGTGAAGTCGAAGCCGCCGTGCGTCTCGATGAGCTGTTCAGGATCATGAGGAGGCCGAATGCGTTCCGCTTGCGCGCATCGTCGATAATCGCCTCGTGCACGATCAACGCACCCCCGGACGGTCCTTTGATCCAATTCTGAAGAAATTGTCATTAAAGCCGCTCGCCGCAGGTGTGTACATCCTGTGGTGCTATTGGAAGATATGGTCCGAGAGCGGTTCAATTCCAACGGTCACACTGATGTCGAGGACAGCGCAACGTATGTGGCGACCCTCCGGAAGCAGGCTCGACAGAAAAGCGACGAAGCGTTCTTGACTGAGATACGGGCATGGCAAAAGTCTCAATCCTTGCAGACACGGAATCAGAAGTCCCGCTGAGCGGTGGGTGATGGCAAGGAACATTGACGTCGAGGATCGTACCAGTGGTTAGGACCGTTGAGATAAACGAAGCCAGGAACGACTTTGCTAAAGCTGTCTTGCAATGCCTCGCCACATTAGGATGCTCAAAAAGGCCAGCAGTTGCACCCGCCCTCCCCAATCGCGCCAAGACGCGATCCTTCCCCGTAGCGCGGCCGCAGGCGCTGAAAACACCGCAGGTGTACCCTCGGGGTACATTGAGGATGTTTTCGAGCCGAGAACAAAGTTGGTGGGATTTTTCAGCATCCTAGAACAACCCGCAGCCGTAGAAGTTCGCCAGCAAGCACTGCACTCGGATTGAAATCTTTTCCATTCGCCGGAGATGTTCATCCCGATCTTCGCTCTTCATTATTGATTCCGCCGAAATCCGTCCTAACCATCGCGCATCGAGCTTCAGGCGATACCGGGAGAACAGCGATGTGCCGGGGATTTGAGTTTCTTTGTGACTGGCCTGCTCCACGAGGGCGTGGAGTGTTTCTAGCTCGTCGGCCAACTCGATGCGGTCGGGTTCAAACCGATACGGCTCCCGATCCTGATCAATCAGACGTACCACTTGGTCCAGCCATGTGACCGTGGTAGCCATGCGCTCATAGTGCAGCGTGTCGGGGAGGTCTGTCGGTTGATGATAGTGTGGCGTCCGTCCCGCTGAAAGAAAGAGAAAGGGCACCGAGGCGTTCCGGAAGGCGTCGTAGTCGCTGAACGGATGGCGCCCGACCACCGGCAGTTCTTCGAGCAGATGCATGCCGACCGGCAAAATTGAAAACGCAGTGCTGAGTGCTGAGGAATGAGTGCTAAGTGAGGAAGACTGAACAGACGCCGCTCGGATGCGGCGATACAGACCAGGACTTTTCTCTGCGCCGACGGCAAAGATCGTGTCCTTCAAAGGCTCCCAATAGGCGCCGCCCATCAGATCCATAATGATCACGGCATGCAGGTTTGCCGGAGATCCAATCTCAGACGGCAAATGATCCACAAAGACCTGCGATCCCATGAGCGGCGTGCGAATGAACGGCGGTTCTTCGGTATTGAACGCGACGAAGAGCACCGGGTGGTTGGGTAAAGCAGGAAGCGCTCGCGCGAGTTCCATGAGAATGGCCACGGCGGCGGCATTGTCATCGGCGCCAGCATAGACGTTGCCGAGAAGAGACTCGCCCAGATGATCGTAATGCGCCCCGATCAGGACCCAGCGCGATTCTCGCTCTGAATCTGTTTCTCCTCCTGCGCTCAGCCGCGCCCCGATCAGATTATCTCCCAGCTCATCTGAGACGGGCTGACCATACCTATTCAACGACGGTAGCGGTTGAAGCCCAATCTCTTGGAATCGTGCCGTGATGTAGTCAGCGGCGGTTCGATGACCGGCGGTTCCCGGCTTGCGTCCCTTTAGCTCAGGCCCAGCGAGGAAATTGACGTGCGCTCGGAGCTGTTTCGCGAGGCCGCTATCGACCGGAAGGGTTTTGGGATCGACGGTCGCCATGGTGTTCGAACACTCTGAGAAGACGCCGGCGAGAATCAGTCCGGCAGCGCACGAGACACACCACCGGTTTCGAGACGAGTGGAAAGGAACCGATCGAATCAAGGCGTGGACGTCTTGTCGGCTGTGGCGGTCTGGCCGGAATCGGCCGTTGTCTGTGAGCCGGCTTTATGCCGCAACGCGCGTCCTTTCTCAGGGGTCGGATCGGTGATCAGCCCGTAGGCCTGCCGGCCTTCGTGATCTTCCGGCAGGTATTCCGTGATCGGCATGCCGTCTTCGCGGACGAACAGTAGACAGTGGCAGTACTTGTAGATCTGCATTTCGTCGCACGCGCAGATCCAGCGTCGCAGGTTGGCCTCGGCTTGCTTGTCCTGATAGAAATTGCACGGGCACAGCGGTTTCCCTAGTTCGTCGACGTGGGCGGCCAGTCCATTCACGACGGCTTCCGTGACGGCCGGAGTGGGATGAAACGTCGTACCGCTTTTTTCGGCAAACCCTTTCACGAATTTCCACATCTTATCTAGGCTTTTCTTACTCGGTGCATCCATTCTTGGTCCTCAAGGATTGTTGGGCAAGAGGCAAGGAGCAATAGGCAATGGGTAAAAGCGAGACGAAGAATCCTCCCAAGAATCTCTTCAACCCTTGCCCCTTTGCCTCTCGCCCCTTGCCAACGCCGCAGGTGCACAGTTTACAAGCACCGATGCGTTCTTTACAATCGGCGAATTCCCACATCGGGATAACCAGCACATGGATCGCGACAACTTCTACGACAAGCTGATGGATCGCCTGGTCGGTCCACTAGACCGCTCAGTCGCTTCAGACTTGGCCGGCACTCTGACCCGAATGGCCGGCGAGACGAACACCGGATTGGCCGTCCTCGCGCTGTTGGATGAGTTGCAGGACCTATCGCGAAAGATCACTCAGGGCGCGATCGAAGCCCTGCCGGAGCTTCAGCGCCGAGGAGCGTTGGCGGAGGTGGTTTCGTGGCTGGATCTCGGTGTGGCGCTCGCCGGATCGTCCGGCGCAGCGGCCATGAAGTATTTCAAGGAAAGTCCTCTGATCCTCGGTGTGATCGAACCGGCGCCCTGTCGTAGAACGGTGTTGACGGTGGCGCTGGAGTTGGCGGAGAGCGATCCCAACGTCGCGCTGGACTTTCTCAGGAAGGCTCCCGAGCTATTGATCGTGTTGCCGGCCACCGACCTCGCCGCATGGGCTGATGTCGGTATGGAACTCGCTCGGGTGGATTATGTGCTGGGTATTGAATTCTTCCGCCAGAGTCCGTCCGTGGCGCAGGTGATCCCGCTTGAGCTGCTCCGCGATTGGGTCCAACTTGGCGCGAAGCTGATCACGCAAAACAGTCTGGGCAAGCCGGACTATGTCGGCACCCTGGAGTTCTTCCGCACCAGCCCGACCCTCTTCGGTGAGGTCGAGGGTATCGGTGCGAGAAAAGGCATGATCGATGTGGGATCAACCCTCGCCGATCGTGATGCGGTTCTTGCGGTCCTGTTCTTGGCTGAATGCCCGTCGATTTTGCGGCGAATGCCTTCTGAGCAATGGAGAACCCGTGTGCTGCAGTATGGAGTGTTTGTGGCGGAACGCGATTCGGAATCAGCGCTGGCGTACCTGCGTCGCTGTCCTGAAATGATCGCTTGGCTGGGGGACTCGCCTGATACCCAACATCGGTTTGAGCAATGGTTCACAGGCGGGATGGACATCCTGGCCTACAGTGGTGAAGGTGCGCGTGCGTACTTTGCCTTGGAGACGCAGAAGGCGCTGGCCTCGATTGAGCAGGCGCTGAGCGGCGTGCCGCTTCGGCAAATCGCTCGCACCTTGAAATTCTTCGCGCAAGGACTGTGCGGCGCCGATGTTGTCATTCAGTCGCTGCCGGACGCGCCTGATGCATCCGACCGGCATCCTTCCCGGGCGCGCATCGGTCCGGATGGGCGGACGATTGCCTTGCCCGCGATTGTTCGACAGTTCCCGACGCGAGAAGAGAATGCCCGGCTCTACACGGTGATGACCGCGCATGAAGCGGGGCACTTGGAATTCGGAACGTATCGGGTCGCTCTCGCTGACTTGAACGATCTGGTTGGTGAGGCCGGACACCGCTATCGCCGGGAACCGTTTCAGCCAATCCACACATTCGGCGATCTCTTCGAACTCTATCCCCAGCCTGGTTTGATCAAGGACCTATGGACGGTCCTGGAAGATGCGCGAGTTGAGTATCGGCTCCAGCATGAATACCCGGGTCTTCGACGCGATCTGGCCGCACTGGCTCGAGACGCCGTCACAACGCGATCGCTCTTGCACGGCCTCACGGCCCGCGAGATGGTAGTGGATTGCCTGCTCTTGCTTTCGACGGCTTCGCCCGAAACGGTGCGGGTGCCGGATGGAATCGCCGGCATCGTGGATCAGATGTGGACCCTCAGTCAGTCCATTCTCACGCCGACGGCCACGGCGTCCGATGTGATTCGGTTAGCAGATCGCCTCTATGTGGTAATGGATGAGGCCATGGCGACCGTGGAGAAGGCCGAGACCGAAGAGACGCCGGCGGAACCCGACATCGGACCGGGTCCAACGGCGTCTGAACGCACCTCGGGCGTCTACCGTCCGGTGACCAATTGGGCGTATCGGGGCGATATGAATCCGGATCTCGTCAGGGATCGGGACGAGTCGCCGGATCATGATGCACAGGCCGGCGTTGCCTCCGTTGCCGATGGTTCTGTCGGTCGATTGCGCGGTACGGCAGGTGGCCAGGAGCTTGCCGATCGCGGTCCGTCGCCACCGCCCGGTAAGCGCGAAGGTGAAGCCGTGGGTGAACGTTTCGTTTCCGGCAACCTGCCTCCGTCGTCCATTGAAGAACTGTTGTCCGTCGGTCACGAAACCAGGGAACAGGAATCACATTGGGGCGCCGGTTCGGCGTTTCTGTACGACGAATGGGATGGACGGATTCGCGACTATCGTTCGCGCTGGTGCCGGGTGGTGGAACGAATGGCTCCGAAGGGAGATACGGCTTTTGCCGACGCGGCCCTGGCTGAGCACGGCCCCTCGGTCCGGCTCTTGCGGCGATATTTCGAGAGCATTCGCCCGCCCGCGCTTCGTCGCGTGTTGCGGCAAGTCGATGGCGAAGACATCGATCTTGATGCGGCGATCGGTCGAATCGTTGATCGGGTCGCGGGGGCGGAACCGTCCGAGCGCGTGTATGTCCGCCGTGAAAAGCATGAGCGGGATGTGGCCGTGGCGTTCTTGGTCGACCTTAGCGGGTCCACGAGTCGGCAGATCGACACCAAAGGTCGCCGAGTGATTGATGTCGAGAAGGATGGCCTGCTGTTGCTGTCCGAGGCGCTCGATGCGGTGGGCGATCAGTATGCGATGTATGGATACTCGGGGCAGGGCCGCCAACAGGTTGACTTTATAGTCATCAAGGATTTTGATGAGCCCGGGAGCCGGGTCTCGTCGCGACTTGGCGGGGTGGCGCCCTTGCAACAGAACCGGGATGGCGCCGCGATCCGCCATGCCGGCCACAAGTTGCGTGCCCGCGAGGCGCGGGTTCGGTTACTGGTGCTGATCAGCGATGGCAAGCCGCTGGACGATGCGTATGCCGATGAGTATGCGCTTGAAGATACCAAGACGGCGCTGCGTGAGGTCCGGCGGAGGGGCATTCATCCCTTCTGCGTCACGGTGGATCGCGCTGCTGATGACTACCTAAAGCGAATGTATGGGGATGTGCGATTTACCGTCATCGATCATGTAGAAGCGCTGCCGGAGCGGTTGCCGAGGGTCTACCATCGTTTGACGGCGTAATCGGATGCTGAAATAGGCTTCCAACTTCGTTCATCTCCTATGTCCAGCTATCGCTGGATAGTCGCAGTTTTATTTATGATGCCTCAACGTACTTGCCCTGTACGCCTCGGCGTCCAAATTCCCTCGGCCTCGCTCGGGAAGGGGCGCGTCCCACGGGAAAAGAACTGGTCTTGGCCTGCTCGGGGTGGGGTGGGTGAAATAGCGCGCTGGGGCCGGCGGGTGTAATGGAGTCTTTTTTGAGCATCCCCTAAAGAGACATTCAAGAGAGAGACGAAAGAGCAGCAAGAACATTATGTCGAATCAACCTGCTGAACGGACCGTGCCGCCGTGGCTCTACAAGCTCTTCACCGGGCATCAGTATCCCTATATCCGGCGTCAGGCCAAGTTCGCCAATAAGAGCAAGGTCGGCGAAGAACGCGGCGAACCGAGCCGGGAGGAAATTGATGCGAAGTTCTGGGAGATCTACCCGCGGTGCTGGGCCAAAATCCTGCAAGAGGTCAAAACGGGGATGATCGTAAGTTTCACGGAGCTGGGGACCTACCCAGCCGGCGGCTACCAAGAACTGGTGGAGCGCCCGGAAGAGTTCTTGGCCAAGACCTATGGGAAAAAGAAAATCAAAGTGAATTTCTATGACGGCGAAAATTTCGTCTGCACCATCAATTTTAAGGTGGCCGGCTGGACGGAGCACGAGGGGCACTGAGGAGAAGCCCGACTGATCTCCGTGCTCGCGCAGCGCGCACGATAAGAATGTGCTCGCTCGGAAAGGGCCGCGTCTTGGCACGCCTGGGGCGGGTGGGTGAAATACGCGCGCAGTAGAGGTCAGTCGGCCTCCTCCTCAGTGGCGGGATTTGGAGAAACGTGGAGGGGAGTATGGGAAGAGCGAAAATTACGATAGTGGGCGCGGGCAACGTCGGCGCCACGACGGCCCAACGGCTGGCTGAGACAAATTGTTACGACGTGGTCCTCGTCGATATTGTCGAAGGCGTCCCGCAAGGCAAGGCACTGGATCTGACGCAGGCCGGTCCGATTTGCGGCTATACGTCTCGGTTGATTGGGGCGAATGACTATGATCCCACGGCCGGGTCCGCGCTCGCCGTGATCACGTCCGGTGTTCCCCGCAAGCCCGGCATGACCCGGGATGAATTGCTGGCGACGAACACCAAGATTATTCAGGGTGTCGTCCGGGAGGTTGCTCGGCGATCACCCGAGGCGATTCTCGTGATGGTCACGAATCCCTTGGATGCGATGGCTCACGTGGCGCATCGTGTGAGCGGATTTCCGAAACAGCGAGTGCTGGGAATGGCAGGTGTCCTCGATTCTTCGCGGTTCCGCTCGTTCATCGCCGCTGAACTCGGCGTCTCGGGCGACAATGTGCAGGCCATGGTGCTCGGCGGACACGGCGATACGATGGTGCCGTTGCTTCGGTACACGACGGTTGCGGGACGGCCGGTCGAAGAATGGCTGCCGAAAGATCGGCTGGAAGCCCTCGTGCGCCGGACGCGGGAAGGCGGAGCCGAAATCGTGAATTTCCTCAAGTCCGGCAGCGCCTATTATGCCCCCTCGGCGGCGGTGGTCGAAATGGTTGAAGCCATATTGAAGGATCAGAAGAAGATCATGCCATGCGCCGCGCGATGCGACGGAGAGTACGGCATTAAGGGGCTCTTCGTCGGTGTGCCGGTCAAGCTCGGACGCAATGGAGCCGAGGCGATTTTTGAATACTCGCTGACTCCGGAAGAGCGGGTAGCGCTGGCGAATTCAGCCGCTGCCGTGAAAGACCTGTGCGACGCGGTGGACAAATTACTGTCGTGACGGATTGACAACGTCATTCAGCGTGCGGTACAGACTGAACCTCGCATTGAACCCAATAGAGGACGACGATGAAATTTCTTGAAGATCCGTATCAGACAATCGGGGCGGGATTTGCTGTGACGGTTGTGTTGATTATTCTCTGGCTCGCGATGGTTGGAGGGATGCCGGATGCCGGGGGATGGATCGAGCAGATTTTTCGGTGGACGCACTTGCTGGCCGGCATCACGTGGATTGGGTTGCTGTATTTCTTCAACCTCATCAATGCCGGCTTCATGAAGGCGTTGGACGGCGCGCAAAAGGGCGTCGTGGTCCCTCGCTTGATGCCGAATGCGCTGTGGTGGTTTCGGCACGGGGCGACGGTGACCGTCCTCGCCGGTCTTGTTCTGATCTTCATGTTGCATCCACACCTGTCCGGCACCGGGGACAAGGCCATTTGGATCGGCGGTATTCTCGGCATCATCATGATGATCAACGTGCATGCGATTATCTGGCCGTGCCAACGCGAAATCATTCGCATGACCAAAGAGTCGGCCGAGACCGGCAAGCCGACACCGCCAGAGATGGCCGCCCTGGGCCGGAAGGCGCTATTGGCCTCCCGAGTGAATTTCCTATTGTCGATTCCCATGCTGTTCTTTATGGGCGCGGCAAGCCATATGAAGTAAGGAAGCCTCGGTTCGACTGCGGCGCTGGATGACAACCAGAACGTGGTCCAAGGATGCGAAGACGGGGAGAGATGGGGGCGGACTTAGCTGACGGAACGCCCGAGAGATTCAAAGGTCTCGTTCGTATCGTTATAGGTCCAGATATCTCCGGTTGGGATTGAATAGACCCAGCCATGGAGGGTTAAGACGCCGCGCCGTACTCGCGCTGCGACCCCTGGATGGGTTCTGAGCTCAAAACTCTTCGAACACCAATGGATCCACTTAGTCATGCTCGATTTCCGATCAGGCGGGTTCTACCGATACAAGCCGATGAGGCGGTGGCAAGGGATTCCAACCGTGAAGCCCGCGCACAGTCGTGAGGCCGCCGGTTCCTAGCCGTACCCGGCCGCTGTCTGGGCGTTTGGTCCAATCGTTCATCGCGCATAGTTGAACACTCCTGCGAGCCTGGCAGGGTTCGCCCGGCTCCTTGCATGGGCCACAAGACCTAACCACTTGAGAATCTGGCCTATTCCAGTTCTCCTGCCTTGACGGCTATGCGCTGGCAGCCGTATAGTAACGATTCCCAATGGTGTTCCGGAGGTTTTTTGAATCGTGGATGCAAGCGAGCCGAGATTACTCCGAAAGCTTGATGGTTCGCCATCTGATATCGACCCATACCTTCGCCTTGAGGGATATGAAGCCTGGAAGACATGTATCAAGGAATTAAGTCCGGAACAAATCGTCGATGAACTGAAACGGTCCGGACTGCGAGGACGAGGGGGCGCAGGGTTTCCCACCGGCGTCAAATGGGATAAGGTCCTCAATCACCGAATTAAAGAGCGATATTTCGTGTGCAATGCCGGCGAGCATGAGCCCGGCACGTTTAAGGACCGGTACCTCCTCAAGCATTATCCGCATCAACTCTTGGAAGGCTGTCTGATTGCCGCCTATACCGTGCGGGCCAAAGCGTCATTCATCTATGTTAACCATGAATACCACGAAGAGCAGGCGAACTTAAGGCACGCGATCGAGCAGGCGCGCGCAAAGGGATTTGTTGGCAAGAATGTATTGGGGACCGGTGTCGATCTAGACATCGAACTGTTTTCAGGACAGGGCAGCTACGTGGCGGGTGAAGAGACCGCGATGTTGGAATCGATGCAGGGCCGGCCGGCCATGCCTCGTCAAAAGCCTCCATTTTATCCGACGGACTTCGGTCTCTATGGAAAGCCGACCCTGGTCAATAATGTCGAGACGCTCTGCAATATCCCCCGCATTCTGCGGAACGGCGCCGGATGGTTTACCGAAGTCGGGACGGAGAAATGCCCGGGAACGATGCTGTTCTCGCTGAGCGGGGCGGTGAACAAGCCGGGCATTTATGAGATGCCGATGGGTACGCCGCTGCGACGCTTGATCGAAGAGTCCGGAGGTGGGGTTCCAGGAGGCCGAAAGGTCAAGGCGGTCTTTCCGGGCGGGCCATCCTTCTCCATGGTAACGGCCGATCAGTTGGACCTGTCTATGGACTTTGATTCGCTGAAGAAAGCCGGCACGGGGCTGGGTTCGGCAGGCGTGATTGTGATTGATGATACCGCCTGCATGGTAGCGAAGACGCTCCACTTTTCGAATTTCTTCAAGTCGGAAAGCTGTGGGCAGTGCCCTCCGTGCCGTATGGGCACTATCAATTTGGCGACGCTCATGGCTAAAATTGAGAATGGAGAAGGGACTCAGAAAGATCTGGACAGCCTTCTGCAACTGTGCGGGTTCGTCAAAGGGACCGGATATTGTACGCTCGTGACCGGCGCCGCGGTGCTGGTGCAGAGCAGCCTTCGTCTGTTCCGGCAGGAATTCGAGGAGCATATCGCGCTCAAACGGTGTCCCTTTCAGCAAGTACCCAGCCAGGTTGGTTCCTGATCCTCAGTGCCTGGCGTGCGAGGCCATGGAGATTCGAATCGGTCCATGCCACGAGTGACTTTCCTTCATCCACAAGGGAGAAGCGGAGAGGTTCCAGCGAACGTGACGCTGCTCGAAGCTGCTGAGACCCTGGGCTTTCCTCTCAATCATGATTGCGGCGGGAATGCGTCCTGTACGACCTGTCGGGTGGAAGTTCAGTTGGGCGAAGAGCACCTCTCTGAAATCGATTTTGATGAGCAAGACCTGCTCGATCGCGAGGCTCTCTCGGAACCATGGCATCGGCTGGGATGTCAAGCTCATGTGTCGGGTGATGTGGTGGTGCGGGTGCCGGAGCAAAAATGGGAACCGCCGAGTGCCGACAGGGCACAGGACAACGATGGAACTCAGGACCCTCAGCGGACGCTGGCGGAATTCGGTCAATCGAACGTATAAGGAGGCGGAAATGGTTACGATTACGGCAACGGCGGAGCAGAAGATTCGGGAACTGATGGCGGAAGAAAAGGATACGGTGGGGCTACGGGTGTACGTGCGCGGAGGTGGCTGCCACGGGTATCAGTACGGGATGTCGTTCGAGTCGAAGATGGGCGAGGACGACACGGTGATTGAAAAAGGGGACGTGAAGGTGATCATGGATTCCCAGAGCGCGCCGTTGCTGAGCGGGGCGGAAGTGG
>JBOHOS010000161.1:0-6167 GCA_050731295.1 Nitrospiraceae bacterium
CATTCGTACGGTTGATCCGGCGGCGGAACGGTCATTTCTTTCTCTTCGACTCTCCCCTGACAAACATGAAACCAATGCCCTCCGGCATGTTCGCTATCCAGCGGATCGTATTCAAACTTGAGCACCATTACATCTCCTCATCCTGTTGTGGCAGTATACCGGTCCATCCGACGGAATCACAACCTCCCCGGATCCCGCACGGACGTCTCAGTATCCATCTGAAATTGTGCATCGTACAGGTTCGCGTAGAGGCCACCGCGGCCGATGAGGGCTTCGTGCGCCCCTTCCTCTACGATCCGACCTCGGTCCAGCACCACAATCCGATCGACGTCGTGCAAGGTGGAAAGACGGTGCGCGATCACGAACGTCGTGCGCCCCTTCGTCAGCACCTTGAGCGCCTCGCGAATCTTGACTTCTGTTTCCGTATCGATGTTGGACGTCGCTTCATCAAAAATGACGATCGGCGGGTTCTTCAGCAACACGCGAGCGATTGAGACCCGCTGCTTCTGCCCGACCGAGAGCTTGACGCCTCGCTCGCCGATCCAGGTTGCGTAGCCCTCAGGCAGATCCACGATAAAGTCATGGGCGCGCGCCGCCCGCGCGGCATCTTCAATCTGTGCTTGATTGGCCGTTAAATCGCCGTACGCGATGTTGTCGCGCACCGTCCCGTTGAACAAAAACGGCTCCTGCTGGACCAGACCGATGTGATCGCGCAAAAATACAAGCGGCAGATGGCGCAGATCGTATCCGTCGATGGTGACGGCACCCCCTTGCACGTCGTAGAACCGCATGAGCAACTTGAGCATGGTGCTCTTGCCGGCTCCGCTGGGGCCCACCAGCGCGATGCGTTCTCCCGGTCTCACGGCGAGCGTAATATCCGACAGCACGGGCACATCGGGCCGATAATGAAATCCCACCCCATCAAACCGCACTTCACCCGTCAATCGACCGGCCGGCGCGCGGACATCGTGCCGGTCCTGCACGTCCGGCACGGTGTCCAGCACCTCGAAGACCCGTTCACTTGCGGCCAATGCATGCTGCAGCATGTGGTTGACGGAATGAATCTGGTTGATCGGCACATAGAACAGCGCCAGATACCCGAGAAACATGACCAATTCGCCGACTGTCAACGTGCCGGACAATACCTCATGAGACCCGTACCACAAGATTAAGACCGTCCCAAGGCTTCCGATGAACATCATGCTCGGCGAATAGAGAGACCATAGATACATCGTTTTCAAGTTGCTGTCGCTGTACTCGTGGCTCAGCCGGTTGAACCGTTCCCGCTCCGTCGTCTGCCGATTGAACCCGATCGTCTCGCGGATTCCAGACAGCGCATCTTGCAAATAGGCATTCAAATCAGCCGTCGCACGCCGGATGTCGTGGTAGTAGCCGTGCACCCGTTTGGTGAACCCCATGGCCGAGAGCATCAACAGGGGGATGGGAATCAGCGACAGCAACGCCAATTTCCAGTTCAAGGCGAAGAGGAGTATGGAAATGCCGATGAGCGTCAACGAGGCGGTCAGCAATCCTTCCAGGCCGTCGATAAAAATTCGTTCGACGTGTTCGGTATCGTTGTTGACCCGGGACATTATTTCACCGGTGGAACGGTTCTCGTAATAACTCACCGACAACCGCTGCAGGGCCGTGAACACCTGATCGCGGAGGTCAAACACCACGCGCTGTTCAAGCGTATTGTTGAGACGGATGCGGAGCGAGGCGAACAGATTTCTGAGGCCGTACGCGCCCAGCAGGCCGGCAACGACCCAGGGTAATAACTCGGACCGACGGGCCTGGATCACATCATCGATCGTGATCTTGATCAACCATGGCGGGACCAATTCGATCGCGGTCGTCAGCCCCGCGCAGGCCAGCGTGATTAAAGCCAGGACACGATAGGGCCGAAGATACAGAAGGACTCGAAGAAGGGATTTCACAAGCAGTTAATTCGCATACGTGTAGGCTGCTCAACAAGGTCATCCAGCGAGACCGCAGGAGAGAAAAAACCGGAGGCATGCCGATTTTCTCGCCCGCCCAGCCCCGAGCCGGCCAAGACCGGCTCTTTCCCACGGTGCGTTGAGGATTGTTCCGACCCGAGAACGAAGCTGGGGAAGGGCGCGTCTCGGCGCGCTTGGGATAGGGCGGGTGTGAATGTAGCCTTTTTCAGCAGCCTAGATGACGGTAGCATGTTCCTGCCGCCAATACTGGTCAAACTCGTCAAGCTGTGTCAAGCTCGATAGATCCGCCATACGATCCAGGAAAACCTTGCCGATCAAGTGATCCAGTTCATGCTGGATGCAGACGGCGAAGAGCCCCGTGGCCTCAAAATCCAACGGCGAGCCGTGGCGATCCAACGCCTGCACACGAATCATCGAGGGACGGGTGACCCTTCCTCGCAATCCATCGACGCTCAGGCATCCTTCCCAATTCTCCACTTGCTGGGGACCGTAATAGAGGATGGCGAGATTAATGAGCACCATCTGGGGAAAGCCCCCCTCACCCCGGCATTCCATCACCACGATCTGTTGAGAATGGGCGACTTGCGGCGCGGCCAGACCAATGCCTTCGGCACCGGCCATGGTCTCCAACATATCATCGATGAGCTCCTGCACGGCACGACTGCCGATTTCAGCCGGCGGCACGGGGTCCGCGACTTTTCTCAGGATGGGATTTCCCAATTTTGCAATGGTCAAGAGCGCCATGCATTCCTCTTCATCACAACACCACAGGGAGCCGTTGGCTGCCGGCTCTTCACGATGAGTTATTTTTTATAACATAGCCTCTCTCGACCCCGCAACCGAACCGCCTTGTAACGACAGCCCTAACGCGGTTCGATACTAGTGCAGCGTTTTTCTCGGCCGCCGCGGTTCCGGGAGTTCGAGCGTTTCTTTATTGGCATTCCACCACTCGAGCCATTCCTGAGTCCACTCGGTTCGCTCCTCCTTCGTCGAGCTATCCCAGTCATGCATTTCGCTCTCGTGCCGGGTCAGCAACCACAAGGAATTGACTGCGGTGATCGACACAAATCGCTCGCCGTCGGGCAAGAGATCGATCAGAACGGGCACCACCGACTTTTGCCGGACATACCGGGCTTCAAATGCTGCGGCTTTTCGAATACTGGGGTTGGCGTCCTTGGACATCGTCTCGATCGCCGGGGGAGCCAAGCTCGGATCCAGCCGCACCGCCGTGCGCAGGGCATGCTCACGAATCCGCGGCAGTTCATTTGGTTGCTTCGCGGCTTCGATGAGCGCCGGCGCGGCAGCGGGATCCTTGATCATCATCATCGTCTCGATGGTATTGTACCGGATACGCGGACTGGCCATCGTCAGGGCTTTGGTCAGAACGGGAACGACCGGCGGCCCGAGATGGACAAACTCCCCCATAGCCCAAAATTCCTGTTTGCCCTCCAGCAGCGGCAGCAGGGCCTCGGCCCTCTTGATCTCATCAGAGCTGAGCGGTTTCGAGGACGGTGGAACCGATGTATCGGGAACCGGTTCAGGCTTGGGCGGCGCCTCGTACGGCATCTGCACCCGCACCGCAGACGGCCGCTCCGCCACGACGAAGTCAGGTCCCAATCCGAAAACCAGGACACCGGCCGCAAGCAGCCCTCTGTAGATATGTTGTCGACGCGCATGTTCCATAGAGATCCCTTTCTTCAGTCGATCACATCGTATCTTACATGTTCTCAGGCTTGTCCGGTGTCCGGCGCTGATGGACTACCTGGTACAGAACGGGAAACACGACCAAGATCAAGGCCGCCGCCGTCAGCATCCCGCCGACCACGACCCTCGCCAGCGGCTGCTGCGCTTGCGATCCGATTCCCGTCGCGATAGCGGCCGGCAGCAGTCCGATCGCCGCCCCCAACGTGGCCATCAGCACCGGCCGCATCTGGACATCGGCGCCCTTGATAATCGCTTCCGTGAGCGGCAGCCCGGCAGCGCGAAACTCCCCGATACGTGAGATCAACAGGACGCCTCCCAAGATCGCCACCCCCAGCGTCGAGATGACCCCCACGGCGGCTGAGATACTGAACGGCGTGCCGGTAAGAACCAATGCGAGCACTCCGCCGATCAACGCAAACGGGACCGTCACCAAGACGAGCAGGGCATCGCGCAGAGAGTTAAAGGTAGTGTACAGCAAAAAGAGGATGGCCAACAAACTCAAGGGCACGATCAGGGTCAGGCGTTGCTGCTCGCGTTTGAGCTGATCGTACTGCCCCGCCCACTCGAGGCGATAGCGCTCCGGCAGTGTGACGTCCACGGACAGGCGGGCCTGCGCCTCTTCGACCGTGCTGGCCAGGTCTCTCCCCCTGACGCTGAACTTAATGGGAATGTACCGCTCATTGTTCTCACGATAAATAATGAACGCCCCTGTTTGCATCGTGATGCGGGCAAGCTGCTTTAAGGGAATTCTGGCGCCGTCCGGCGTGCTGACCAGAATATTGCCGATCGCGTCCACGTCCTGCCGGAACTCGGGCAGAAACCGAACGACCAGGTCAAAGGAGCGCTCCCCTTCGAACACGCGGCTGACGGCCTGTCCTCCGATGGCCGCCTGTATGACCGCGTTGACGTCGGACACGAGGAGTCCATACCGAGCGCACGCCTGCCGGTCCACTTGAATCACCAGATTGGGTTGCCCGATGAGATGGAAAATCCCCAGATCCTTGACGCCGGCGATGTGCTTCATCACCTTTTCGATCTCCATCGCTTTCTCTTCCAACAATTTGAGATCTGGACCGAATAGTTTGATCGAATTTTCCCCCTTGACTCCGGACATCGCCTCCTCGACGTTATCTTGAATGACTTGCGAGAAATTAAATGTCACGCCCGGGATCGTCACCAATAATTTTTCAATGTCTTCGATCAGGGCATCTTTGCTTGTCATGTCGGGCCGCCATTCCTTGCGAGGTTTGAGGCCGACCAGGAACTCGGCATTGAAAAAGCTCGTCGGATCGGTTCCATCATCAGGCCGGCCGAGTTGAGCGACCACATTGACTACTTCGGGAACCCGCCGGAAAATATCCTTCACCGCCATGGTCAACTCACTCGCCTGCTCGAACGAAATATCCACCGGCATCGTGGCCCGTACCCACAAATTACCCTCCTCGAGGGCCGGCATGAACTCCCCGCCGATGAATTGCATGGCGACCAACGCCACGATCAACAGCGCCACCGCGCTTCCGATGACCAAGACCTGCTGTGTCAACGCCTTCTCAAGCACGGCCAAATAGACACGCCGAATGACCCGGACGACAGCCGTGTCCGTTTCCTTAAGCGGCCCCGACAACAAGAGGGCACAGAGGGCCGGCGCCAGCGTAAACGCGATGATGAGGGCGCCCAGCAAGGCGAACCCATACGTAATGGACATGGGTGCGAAGATTTTCCCAGGCACACCGGTCATCGTGAAAAGCGGGATAAAGGCGACGACGATGATGGCCGTTGAAAAAAAGATCGGTCGCCCCACCTGTCGGGCCGCCCGCACGATGTGTTGCGGGACCGTCAACCCCGATCCGAGATGGTGGGTGATATGAAAGAACACGCTCTCCACCATGATGAGCGCCGCATCCACGATAATCCCGAAGTCGATCGCCCCCAACGAGATGAGATTCGCAGACTGTCCGATCAGTACCATCATGGAAAAGGTGAACAACAAGGAAAGCGGAATCGTCGCGGCGACGATCAACGCGGCGCGGAGATTCCCCAAAAAGAAGAACAGGATGAGAAAGACCAGAACCATGCCGCTGATCAGGATGTCGGTGACCGTTTCGATCGTCGTATGCAGGAGCACGGTTCGGTCATAGACGGTCTTGACCTGCACGCCTTTGGGCAGCTTCCACGTGTTGAGATCGTCGACTTTTCGCTTGACCTGCTCCAGGACAGGCAACGCCTGGGCGCCACGCTGGAGCAGCACGACGCCTTCCACGACATCGTCGCGATCGTCGATGCCGACCTTCCCCAAGCGCACTTGATGCCCCACGCTGACCGCGCCGAGGTTTCTGACGAAAACCGGGGTGCCGCCCTTTTGAGCGACCATGACATTTTCGATATCATCCAAACTGTCAATAAGTCCGACGCCCCGCACGTTGTAGCTTTGCGCCCCGACGGTCAAATAGTTCCCGCCGACGTTGGCATTGCTATTACCTAGAGCCATCAAGACCTGCGACAGAC
>JBOHOS010000162.1:0-2633 GCA_050731295.1 Nitrospiraceae bacterium
GCCCAGTACGCGGCCATCTTGTAAATCTGTCCCACGGAAAACGGGCGCATCAAGGTTTGAATCAGCGCGGGAATCAGCTTTTCTTTTCCCATGTTGAACTGAAAGTCCGCATCTCCCGACAGCTCAACACAGAAATCCACGAGGTAGGCGGTGAACTCGTTCGAGTAACTCATCCAGGGATTTTTTAGAAACGCCGAGGTGACGTGATAGGCGCTGTCGGCAATCCTGTCATTCAGCCGATCGACCAATTCCTCCACGGCGCGGCGGCCCGCCTCCGGTCCGTGCGCCCGCGCGATCGTCTCTTCGAGATATTCGACATTCGACCTGATCGACACGCCGCTCATGTCGCGGATGGTTTCGCCGTCGGGGTCTTTTCCGAAAGGCCGAAATTCCATGAAGCGGCGTTCGAGGATCCGGCGCGTCTTGGAGAAGAGATCGGGGCCGGTTATGGGTAGGGCAGACTCCTGCCCCTGGGACGCGCGTCCGCCGTCCAGCCCTGCATCCAAGCCGCTGGAATCCCGCGGATCATGTGATCGGTCTGTGACGCTCAGGATCAAGCCGCCTTTCATGCCGTCAGGACGATGCCCTCAGAAGTTGAGTCGCAAGCTCAGCACGCCGGCGTGCAGTACCGTCTCCCACGTCCCGTTCACGACGGGACGAATGTTGTTGGCGATCGTGCGCGATTCGTACAGCTGGTTCTTGTAGGCCACATCGAGCCCGATGGCCTTGATGCCGAATCCTCTCGTCGATGACGTGGAACATGCCACCACCCCGAGGAACCGCCCGCGACCTTTGCACAGCATGCCCAACCCGACCGAGAATGAATTGTAATTCGCATCCGGCACCGCCGGTTCGAACGTAGCCTCCGGAACCGGCGTTTGAGACCTGATGGACCCGAACCTCGCCGCTATTTCCCACTCAGGCAACAGACTTGGCTGCAGCCACCGGTATTCGGTTCCCACACGAACGATGAATACGCCTTTCCAATTTCGCGGTTCCGGCAGCACCGCCCCGTTCGAGAGCCGAACATCCAGATTCTTGAAGCTGCTCCAGTCGGCATAGTCAACGTCCACTTCCAGTTTCCACTCTCGATGATCGTTACGCACCGGCCACAGGGCAGCGCCCCACGTGAACATCTGCGGCAGCTTCAGATCGACCGCGGCATCCGCGATGGCCCCTCCGTTGACGAGAAATTTGCCCGTAAGGTTCAAGGTGGTTTCACTTCGGTACACGAATGCGAGGTTCAGTCGCGGTTTCCCGTTGCTCCGCCACGGCGTCACCATGACGCCCACATTGTACCCAACGGCGGTGTCTTTCACGCGAAGCTCCAGGTCGGTGCCCGGAGGAATAAACGCATTCAACTGAGCCGCACCCTCTCCCGCGAAGCCGGCGAAGGTGTAGATATCCAGGCCCGCGCCGACCGAGACGTAATCATTGATCCTGTAAGCAGCGGTGGGTTTGATATCCAGCAACGGAAGGGTCGCCCGCGTATCGATGGCGGAGAACGGCACCTCTCTGGGGTAATTGATGATCAAACCGAACGGCGAGTTGACGCCGATCCCCACGGTCAGATTTCTGAGGGCCCCCAGCTTGGTCTTCTCGAAGTTTGCGGTCAGATAGAAATTAATCGGCGGCGGGAAGGCAATGGAGCCATCCACATTTCCCCGGAACAAGCCTCCGTTCGGGCTCGTGTAGTCGTAATGACCACCGACCAGCAAGGTCCCGGCATAGAACTGCAGGCCCCGAAGCTGGGTCATGCCGGCCGGATTATAAAAGATGGCCGACGGATCATCGGCCTGCGCGGCGAACGCGTTGCCCTGGCCCGACGCCGCGGCTCCTTGATCCAGAATCCGGAACGCCTCGCCGCGCGAAACCGACGGGAAGCACAGAACGACGAAGAGCGAGAGAATGACTCCGCCGGACAAGACGACATGACATGCCACGACCCATGCCGGCTTCCCGGCAGGCCACCCAGCCATGTTGAACGCTCCAAACCCCATCGTCTCACCGGCCCTCCGCTCCCAATGTTTTGACGGGTCAAGAGACCGGCGATTTCACGGCACGTCAGCGATCGAACTCGAGCATGAAGTGTCGCGGCAGCAGATCCAGCGGATCGAAGCCGTCATCCTGAGCCCGACGCAAATTGGGCAATGTCAGAACTCGCTTGACCACCTCGCGGATCAACATCGGACCCAGGTGCCGTCCTAAACAGGCATGGAGCCCATACCCGAAGAACAGATAATTATCGTCCGGCCGGTCCGGTTTGAATACCTCGGGGTCCGAGACCTTGCCGGAATCAAACATCGCCGACAGGGTCGCCGCAAAGACGAGACTATTGGCCGGAACTGCCGTCGCCCGGTCGGTGCCCTCGGCCAGGATATATGGCATTTCGCACCAGCGATAAATGACGTGATTCTGCGGATTGAAGCGCATCGCTTCGAACGCGTATTTGAGCATCATGGCGTCATCGTGGCGCCGCGCCGCCTCTGTGGCCTTCTGCATCTCGGCCGGCCGGTGCAGGAGTTGATCAATGGTCCGTGAGACTGCCTTCAGGGTTGTCTCGACGACACCGACCGTGACTCCAAGGATATTCCTGCGAATGCCCTCGGTATCCATGTAGGTGGCCGAGTCAC
>JBOHOS010000163.1:0-1280 GCA_050731295.1 Nitrospiraceae bacterium
TTTTGATCCTGATCTTTCAGCGTAAAATCGGGAGCGGTGTCTCCCGTTTTGATTTCTGCCGCGACATCCGTTGCCATCGAATCCCCCTCGGTTAGAGATAGCCATACCCGTGTCCCAGTTTGGTAACATGGCTTTCAAAAGTTTGTCAACCGGCCAAAAGGCCTACGCAGCCCCGCAAATCGCCGGCCGATCGTGCCCTTATGTCAGCGGCGACCAGGTGATTTCCCGGAGGGCGAGGGGAGAGTCGAGAGGGAATGCGGTGCGGTGACGAATCACTCGTAGCGATAATCCTAATGTCGGAAGCGGGAGGGTCAGGCCGACCGTGGGCGATTGCCCCAGACGGAGGATCTCGTCCGCAATGTCTCGCAATGTGTCCATGATGTCACGGCTTGGCAGGCCCACGGGGCGAAAGGTTTCAATGTCGTCAAAGCCGAACTTGTTAAGTCCGCGCGTATAAAACCATTCGAGGCCCGCTTCTGCCGCTTCAGTCTGAAGGACCTCTATGTGGTCGCGCACGTGAAACTGGTCGAGCGGCCGATCTTTCCAGTCCGCCGGATTCAGATAGACCTGAGTGATCACGTCATAGGCGGTCCCTTCCGTCAGAAGCGTGAGGCCTCGGGCCATTCGCGCGGCATGAAGAATCGTATCGATGGCCAGCCGTGGAGTCAGAGGCGCGCCGACGATAGCGCTCGCGCCGTCATGGCGCCATGCCAATCGCTGCTTCCATTCCTCGGCTTCAGATGAAGAAAGAGAAAGGCGCAGCCAGGCGTTCCATGGCCCATGGCTCACCAGCGCGCCATAGGTCTGAAGTTCGGCTGCATTTCGTTCCACGCCCTTGAACACGAGCGGTCCGCCGTATTCCAGATCAAACCACCTCTGCAGATCGGACGGATCGGGAGCATTTGAAGAATACCCGATGATGTGCGAAGGATGCCTCAAGCGAGGCGGCTTAGGAAGCTTGCGACGAATTTTCATGTGGCCGGTGCAACGGCGACGCGGGCCTGCCGTTCAGGACCGCGTATCGGGTCAGACGCGCCGATCTTTGCGCGCCTTTCGGCGATCCTCGGGATTGAGCAGACGCTTGCGAATGCGCAAGCTGCTGGGTGTGATCTCGATCAGTTCGTCATCATCGATATATTCCAAGGCAAATTCGAGCGTGACCGGCCGAGGGGGCGTGAGGGTCAAGGCTTCATCCGAGCCCGAGGCCCGCATGTTGGTCAGGTGTTTGGCCTTACAGACATTGACGTCCAAATCTTCGTCCCGGTTATTCTGTCCCACCA
>JBOHOS010000164.1:0-19039 GCA_050731295.1 Nitrospiraceae bacterium
AGAGTTTGGCGCAACTCTCGGTCCCTACCGGCGAGGGCTCTGCCACGCTCGAGCACATCTGCCTGACCATACAAACCCGGCGCCTCCAGGATCATTCGCGCCTGCCCCGCCGAGACACGCTCTTGCCTGAGAATCTCCTCGAGCTTCGGTAGGTCCTTCTTGGACGCCGCGTGTTCCGCACGCTTCCGACCTTCCAACGACATCCCTGTTCTGTTCAGAAGAGCCTTGAAGAATCCGACATGCCCCAATGAAATTTTGAAGCCCGGAAGGCCGAGACGCTTCAATGATTCGATCATCAACGCAATGATTTCGCCGTCCGTCGCGACATCATCGGCTCCGATCAACTCAGCCCCGACCTGAAAAATTTCTCGCTCACGACCGGCATGCTCGGGCTCGTACCGGAACACGGTTGTCCGATAACACAATCGTAACGGAAGCGTCGATTCTACCATTCCCATTGCGACGATCCGGGCAATCTGAGCCGTCACGTCCGGTCTCAAGAGAAGGATTCGACCTGTTGTACGATCCGAAAACTTGTAGCACTTCTCGATTAAATCCGGTTCAAGCCCGGCGGACAGCACGTCCAGGTACTCAAAGGTCGGAGGAATAATCTCTTGATATCCCCAGCTGCCGAGCGTCGTCAGTAACACATCTTCGAGATGACGCACGCGCTGGGCGGTATGCGGAAGGATCGCCGCCATTCCGACTGGGATCAAAGATCGCTCATATGTCCGCATGGAATCTGCGTGAGCCTGCGAGGGGCCTACGGATCGATTGAATCGTGGGCGGCGGGGCATAGCGCGAGAGAAGGCCGGTCAAAGCCCTTTGGATAGATCCGCCAGCTTGACAGAAAGAATGTTGTTTCCGCCTTTAATGGTTTCAAGCACATCGTTCGGAAGCGGGGCATCCAACCCAATGATGAGGAGGGCATTTCCCCCGCGTTCTTCGCGTGAGCATTGCATGCGCGCAATGTTGATATGGTGCTCACCTAACACTTGGCCGACTGTTCCAATCACGCCTGGCCGATCGACGTTGAGGATCAGCAACATGTGACCCTCGGGCATGACCTCGACTTGAAAATTATCAATTTCAATGACGCGCGGGTCCTTTCGACTATACAGAGTTCCGGCCACGCGATGGGACTTCTTCCCCGCCTCGATTCGAACTCGAATGACGCTGGTAAAGTCTCCAGCATCGTTACTTTTGACCTCTTTGATTTCGATGCCCCGCTCCTTCGCGATCACCGGAGCATTCACGAAATTGACGGCGTCTTCCAAGATTGGCGTGAGCAGTCCTTTCAAGACCGCAATGGTCAACGGCGCAACCGCGAGAGAGGCGACCTCACCGTTGTACTCAACGGAGACTCGCTCCAACCCTCCTTCATAGAGTTGAGCTTGGAGAAGACCGATTTTCTCGGCCAGCGTGAGATACGGTTGGAGTCGCGGGAGCAGTTCAGGCGGGACTGATGGAATATTCACCGCGCCTCGAGCAATGCCTTTCGTGAAATAGTCGACGATTTGTTCCGCGATTCCGACGGCGACATTCTCCTGGGCTTCGGTCGTTGACGCCCCGATATGCGGCGTGCAGATAAAATTATCCAGGCTCAATAGCGGATGACCGGATGTGATCGGCTCCTCTTCGAAAACGTCAAACGCTGCCGCCGCCACCTTCTTCGTTTTGAGCGCCTCGACTAAATCTGCTTCATTGACGATGCCGCCACGGGCGCAATTGACAATCATGACTCCCGGTTTCATCTGTTTAATGGCGTCGGCATTGATTAACGATTTGGTCTCGGCAGTCAGCGGCGTGTGGACGGAAATCACATCCGCACGCCTGAACAGATCGGCAAGCTCCACAATCTCCACACCCATCTTGCGAGCGCGCTCTTCCGCCAAATAAGGATCATAGGCGATGACATTCATGGACATGCCTTGAGCCAGCTTCGTGAGGTAACCCCCGATCTGACCGATCCCGACGATCCCCAGGGTCTTGTTGTACAGTTCCACCCCCATGAATCGCTCTTTTTCCCATTTGCCCGTTTTCATCGACGCCGTGGCTTGAGGAATGCGCCGAGTCATCGCAAAAATCATCGCCATGGTGTGCTCGGCCGTCGTCACGGTATTGCCGCCGGGCGTATTCATGACGACAATCCCACGGCGGGTCGCGGCGTGGGTGTCGACATTGTCGAGGCCGGAGCCCGCGCGCCCGACAACTTTTAGACGATCCGCCGCAGCGATGACGTCCGAGGTGACCTTGGTCGCAGATCGGACAATCAGCCCGTCGTATTGCCTAATTTCCTTGAGGAGCTCTTCTTTCGGCAGTTTCGTCTTCACATCCACCGTGAAGCCGGCTTTCTGGAGCACTTCAACCCCTTGTTCGGATAAACTGTCGCTCACCAGGATCTTCACTCTGCCTCGCTCTTGGCGGTAATCTTAATTCCGACCTACGCCATTAATAATTCCTGGGCTTTGGCGACACCGCTCCCCAACTTGACGGGATGCCCTAACCCTTTCAAGACCATTTCAATGGCCGCCAATGTCATAATGACATCAAAGGTGTCCATATAGCCCATGTGAGAGACCCTGAAAATTTTACCTTTGAGATGATCCTGGCCACCGGCAGCCGTGATGCCATATTGTACACGCAAGTTCTTGTAAATGGCCTGCCCGTCCACTCCGGGCGGGGCGGAAATGGCCGTCAAGGCATCGCTGGGAGATTCTTTGGGGAACAGCGAAAGTCCGGCGGCCTTCACTCCCTCGCGCATCGCCTGGGCAAGGCGTCCGTGCCGTGTAAACACAACCTCCAGGCCTTCGGCTTTCAACATCCGCAAAACTTCCTGAAGTCCAAGGATCATCGACACCGCGGGAGTGTAGGCGGTTTGGTTCTTAATCTGAGACTCACGTTCTTTCTTGAAATTGAAATAAAACGCGGAGTTTTTTGCCTTGTCAGCCATCTGCCAGGCCTTCTCGCTCAGACTAACGAACGCCAGGCCCGGCGGCAACATGAGGGCCTTTTGCGAACCGGTGATGACGACGTCGATCCCCCACGCATCCGTCTGGATATCAAACACTCCCAGCGCTGTGATCGCATCGACGACAAGAATAGTGCCCTCGTGACCCTTGACGACTTGCGCCAAGCTTTTGGTGTCATGCGCCACACCTGTCGATGTTTCACTGGCCTGCACATACACGGCTTTAATGGAGGGGTCCTTCTTGAGAGCCTCAGCCACCACTTGAGGATCAACGGCATGCCCCCATTCCACTTTGATCTCTGTCACCTGGGCTCCAAAAGTCTTGCAGAGCTTTCCCCAACGTTCACCAAACTTGCCGCCGTTGATGACCAACGCTTTATCACCCGGTGATAAAAAGTTGGCGACCGCACCCTCCATACCGCCGGTGCCTGAACACGCCAACATGAGCACATCGTTTCGTGTCTGGAAGAGCCACTTCAGATCCTCTCGTACTTCGCCGAACAATTGGGCAAATTCCGGCGCACGGTGATGAATGATGGGCTTAGCCATCGCCAGCAGGACTTCAGGTGGGACAGGTGTCGGCCCTGGCGCCAACAAGTACCGTTTCAGCATCATCGCTCCCTCTTCAGCAAGAGTCAGCTCAATCAAAGGGCGATACGCTACCACAGGAGCCCTACCCTGTCAAGGCAAACGCCGCGATAGACATGCTTAAAATCATACACTTGTAGCGCCTCACGGAATCAGCGAGTCCAAGAATTTTCACCGGTTCCCCTAATGAAGACGAGGACGATTCTGAACGGGTTCAACACCGTGACGCGCGGAAGCCGATCAATATGGAAATCTTGACAACAGCACTACGGACCGCTACTCTACCTTTCGTCTAGGGAAATGACCTAGTCTGTTGGAAAGACCTATGACCAGACAACCTTCGACCCGTCGCTCTCAGGTCCTTCGCATACTCGGAATCGTCCTGAGCAGCCTTTCGGTCGTCCTGGGAGTCGCCTCGGAACCGAGGAGTGCCCAAGCAGAACGACTAACTTTTAGCGTTGACGCCATAGAGTCGAGTGAATTCGTCCCTCCAATTGATCCCAGCAGCGCTGTAGACCCCGACCAGGATAGTGAAATAGTCGAAACAGAATCACCTGTTCTGGAAGTTCCTCAGGATAATCTTCTTCTTTCGCAGCCGATTGGTCCGACCCTGCCGTGGCGATATGCCGACCTATTTAAAGACGGCGGTGAATCAATTACGGAGGTTGCAGAAATTCCAGGTGTGGCCGAGTCGTTTGATAATCTGCCGATCATCCATGACGACAAGGTCGAAGGGCATATTCGATATTTCCACGTCGCAATCAGAGATCGTTTTGAGCAGTGGCTGGTCCGGCTCGCTCATTACAAACCGCTTGTCGAGAACATTTTTTCGGAATTCAATCTGCCGAGTGATCTGGTCTTTCTCTCGTTGGTTGAAAGCGGGTTCAATCCGCACGCGTATTCGCGCGCGCGCGCGACCGGGCCATGGCAATTTATGAAGGGAACGGCCAAGCTCTACGGTCTTCGGGTCGATCGCTACGTGGACGAGCGCCGTGATCCCATCAAATCCACGGTGGCGGCAGCGCGTTACTTGCGAGATTTGTATGATCTCTTCGGGACATGGCCCTTGGCCATGGCGGCTTACAACGCCGGAGAAGGCAAAGTGATGCGTGCCCTACAAAAAGCACGAGCGGAAGATTTTTGGGAAATTTCACGAACGAAGCTGATTCGACGGGAAACCAAAGAATACGTCCCCCGATTTATGGCCGCGACAATCATTGCGAAGAACCCCGACCAATACGGCTTTACACAGGATCAGCCGGTTGTTCATCAGTTCGACGAAGCGATTATCAATCGATCGATTCATTTAAAAGCTCTCTCGGCAGCGTCCGGGCTTTCTCTTGTGGAGCTTCGTCGTTTAAATCCGGAATTGCGCTTAGATGTCACCCCGCCGGATGTGCATGAATACCACCTGAAAGTGCCGGTAGGCGCAAAAACCGCTGTCTATGACGCTTTGGAAAAAGTCCCGACCTGGAAGCCGTCCGTCACGTTGATCAAGAAAGTCAGACCTGGAAAGGAATCTGGCGGATGGTACAAAGTGCGCGTGGGAGACAGCCTCTGGACAATTGCCAAACGTCTCAATGTGACAGTGCATGAACTCCGGGCTCGAAACAGCTTGGCCAACCACGTGATCAAGCCGGGGGACCTGCTTATGGTAGGCTCACCACGCTGACCTGTTGCTGCTTAACGCTCTCCTTCAGGCATACCCCTGGTTGCTCCCCCTGGTTGCAGAGGCGACCCTTCAGCGGCTCCCGTCGAGGCACCACTTGGGGTCTTCTTTACTTCAAGCGATTTCGTCCGCACCGCCGCTTCTCCTGTAAACGGGGAATTGGGGTACGTTTTCATCAGTTCTTGGTAGCGGGCCAAGGCCCCTTCCGGCAGAGACTGGCTCTCCTCGATTTTTCCTAATTCAAACAGAATTTGGTCTTTGTTCAAAGCCTCCGGCATGTCCAGCACTGCCGATAAGGCTTGCCGTGCTTGCTCAGGATTCCCTTTCAGGAGATAGGCATATCCCAGACGCTGATAGACCAGCGACAATAAACTCTTCTTCTCATGATGCATGGCCACGAACTTCTGGTACGTGTTGATTGCGCGATCAAGATCATTCGCCTGAACCATTGCATTGCCGAGACGATAGAGAGTCTGCGGCGCAATCGGGCTGCGAGGATATGCATCGAGAGTGTGCTGATAGATCTCGATGGCCTGTTTGAGATTCTCATCAGCCTTGTGGGGTTGATCAACTGGGCGATCGAGGTATAGCCGGGTTGCCTGCTGATCAAGGACCATCGCCTGTTCAGAATTACGATGGTCCATCCACACAATAACGCCGAGCGCCGCTCCTGCCGCGAGGAGAACGAAGAATCCGACTAGTATCGGCCGTTGATACTGCTGCAAGCGTAAACCTAATCGCTCCACCCCGCTCAGAAGATGGGCGTCATCGGCCAGCGCACTCTTTGAATCGGCTCTAATCCGGTACGACATCACCGCAACCAAATAATGCGAAAAAGCGTTCTTTGCCGAGCGCCCTTATACTAAGGTTCCCTAATCCTTGTCAATCGAGACCACACGACGCATCGAGTGTCGTTGACAGTCGCACAAGGCAGGTATAGCGTACGTCATCCCGATGCAACCTTAATGATTCAAAAATGAGAATTTTAAGCAGGCCTTACCCACAAGAATGTTCGAGCAGTACCTTCACCAACTAACCGAACAGCATTTACGACGACATATCCGACCTCTCCAGTCGGGAACCGGTTCTGTCGTCACCGTCGATGGCCGCGCAACCATTCTCATGGCATCGAATAATTACTTGGGGTTGGCCACACATCCCGCTGTCAAGCAAGCGGCCATAGAGGCGACAGAGCGATTCGGTGTTGGATCGGGAGCCTCGCGGCTCGTATCCGGAACTCTGCCCCCGCATGAGGAATTGGAGGCATCTCTGGCTCGGTTCAAACGCACCGAAGCTGCCCTGGTATTCAGCTCCGGTTATATGGCAAATGTCGGGATGATTCCATCTCTTATGGGAAGAGGCGGACTCATTTTAGCCGACCGTCTCTGCCATGCGAGCCTTATTGACGGCTGCCGCTTAAGTGGAGCCGACTTCCGTGTGTTCCGACACCGGGATATGGCCCACCTCGAAAGGCTCCTTGCAAAACGCCCTCAGGATCGCGTGACATTGATCGTGACCGATGGGATTTTTAGCATGGACGGCGATGCGGCGCCACTTCCTGAATTAGCCAATCTAGCGGATCGATTTCACGCCCAAATCTTGGTAGATGACGCGCATGGCACCGGTGTCATGGGGTATGAAGGGCGAGGCACGCTCGAACACTTTGGGGTCGAGTCTCGCGTCCCCTTTCACATGGGCACGCTCAGCAAAGCGTTGGGAACCAGCGGGGCTTATGTCGCCGGTCCGGCCAGTTTGATCCAGTTTCTGGTGAATACCGTACGGTCTTTTATCTACACGACAGCTTTACCGCCCGCGAACGCCGCTGCGTCGGCGGCCGCACTCAAAGTGCTCCAGGCAGAGCCGGCGCGCCGCGCCAGGCTCTGGGACAATCGCAGATATTTTTGCGATGGCCTTCATGCGCTCGGCTTCGAGATCACGGACACTCTCAGTCCGATTATCCCGGTATTGATTGGAGATGCTCAAAAAACCCTCACGATGGCCGACCGTATCCTACAACTCGGTGTCTATGCTCCCGCCATTCGCCCCCCCACTGTGCCCCGGGAAACCAGCCGTATCCGCACGACGGTCACCTCAGAACACACCCGTGAACAGCTTGACCAGGTCCTTGCCGCATTCGGCCAGGCAGGACGTGAACTGGGCGTCATCTAGATAGACAGAACCGAATATTCAGTTATACTTAGGCACGAGGACCCTGGCCGTGCGCTTCCCGCTCGCAGTGCTGCCATCCGTTCAGACACCCGTGTTTTGAAGGAGGGCCGATGGACATTACGCAACTCTTGACGTTTTGCGTCAAAGAAGGCGCGTCTGATTGTCATTTGAGCGCCGGAGAACCGCCGATGCTGCGGCTCCACGGAGAAATCAAGAAACTGGACCATCCTATCTTAACCAAGCAGGAAGTCCATGCGATGGTTTATGACATGATGAACGACGCCCAGCGCCGGGTCTTTGAAGAGCATCACGAATGTGATTTTTCGTTCGAGATGGGGGAAATCGCGCGATTCCGAGTCAATATTTTTATGCAGCGCCGAGGCGAAGGAGCGGTCTTCCGGACCATTCCTACCAAAATCGTCCCCCTTGAGCAGTTAGGCATGCCGCCCGTGATCAAGCAACTCTGCGACAAGGAAAAAGGACTTATCCTCGTGACCGGCCCGACGGGATCAGGGAAGTCAACTACGCTCGCGGCGATGATTGATTATCTGAATGAGACGTTCGAAGGCCACATCTTGACGATTGAAGATCCGATTGAATTCGTCCATAAGTCGAAAAAGTGTTTGATCAATCAACGCGAGCTTGGATCGCACACCCACTCCTTCGCCAACGCCCTGAGATCGGCCTTGCGCGAAGATCCCGACATTATTCTGGTTGGTGAGATGCGCGATTTGGATACAATTCAGCTGGCCCTGACGGCGGCCGAAACAGGCCACCTGGTTTTTGGCACACTCCACACGTCCAGCGCGTACAAGACCGTGGATCGTGTCATCGATGTGTTTCCGCCCAACCAACAAGCGCAGGTCCGGGCTCAGTTCGCAGAGTCGTTGGAGGGCGTCATCACTCAGACGCTCCTCAAACGAAAAACCGGCGGACGGGTCGCCGCGCTGGAGATCATGACGGCCACCACGGCCGTACGCAATCTCATCCGCGAGGCAAAGCTCCATCAAATTCCAGGCATTATGCAAGCTAGCAAGAAGGACGGCATGCAATTGATGGATATGGCGCTCGTGGATCTAGCGACACGCGGACTCGTGACCAAGGCGGAAGCGCAGTCACGAAGCATGACGCCGAATCTCTTCGGCGCGGTCGGAGGCACCCAGACGGCCATGGGCGTCGCGTGAATTGATAGGTAAAACCGCTGCATCAAGAGCCGACTGAGCCCGAGGAGGCTATGGACATCCGGAGTTTTCTCAAGACTATGGTGGAGCGTGATGCCTCCGACGTGTATCTGACGGCCGACCTCCCCCCAACCTATCGTATACAAGGCGTCACACAGCCCATTGGAGATGCGGCGTTGTCGAATGATCGTCTTGAGGCGCTGGCCCAGGAGATCATGCGCGAAAAACAGCGGAAAGAGTTCGAACAGAATATGGAGATGAACCTCGCTCTGTATTACCCGGATCTCGGCCGCTTTCGAGTCAATATCTTCCGCCAGCGCGGAAATGTCGGCATTGTCATTCGCCAGATCAAAGTCGCGATCGTCCCGATCGACAAACTCGGGCTTCCGCCCATCGTCAAGGACATCGCCATGACGAAGCGTGGGCTGGTCCTGTTTGTGGGCGCCACTGGGTCAGGAAAATCGACGTCGCTGGCGGCGATGATCGACTACCGCAATGAAACCGCACCGGGACATATTATCTCCGTCGAAGATCCCATCGAGTTTGTCCATCGGCACAAAAAGTCCGTCATCACGCAACGCGAAGTAGGCTTCGATACCCATTCATTTCAAACGGCGCTGAAAAACACATTGCGGCAAGCGCCCGATGTCATCCTCATCGGCGAGATCCGCGATACGGAAACGATGGAAGCGGCCATGGCGTTTGCCGAGACGGGCCATCTCTGCCTGGGCACGCTTCACGCCAACAATGCCAACCAGGCCATCGAACGGATCATGAACTTCTTCGCCGCCGAGCGCCATCAACAGATTTACCTTCAACTATCATTGAACCTTCGCGCCATTGTCTCTCAACGCCTGATACCCTCGTTGGACGGCAAGCGCGTGGCGGCGCTGGAAATTCTGATGGACACTCCCCGCGCGAAAGATCTTATCAAGAAAGGTCAGGTCGATCTGCTCAAAGAGGCCATGGAGCAGGGCATTCAAGAAGGCTCTCAGACCTTCGATCATGTTTTGTTTCAGCTCTTTCAGGCCGGCAAGATCAGCCTCGAGCAAGCGCTCATCAATGCCGATAGCGCCAATAACCTTCGCCTGAAAATCAAATTGGCGGGGGGGAAGCTCGATGAGGGACCGGAGAAGTCGACCGACAAAAGCGCCGGTGACAAGACAAAGCCATTTCAGATCAAGGGATCCGAATCCACGTCCAGCGCTTTCCGCAAACTGTAGTCTTCGCCGATATTTCTTGGGTCAATTCGCCTCCGATCTCAGCGGTGCGCCGTCCTCAGTCACCCTCTCCAGGTAGTCCGCAATCTTATTCAGCGCGCCGGCGCTGAGCTTCTGACCATACCACTGTGGCATGACTCGGTCCGGATAACCGGAGACCACATAGACTCCCGGCGCCAGAATCGATTCGACGATATATTCACGCAGGGTCTTGGCTTCCCCGCGGTAAGCGGGATCGGCGAGACGAGTCGATCCCGTGCTTCCGAGCAGAAGCGCCGGTCCGACTCGACCCTGAGCGCCTGCGATTCCAGGGATGGTATGGCAGACGATACACCCCGCTTGACTGAAGAGCTGCGCAATAGGCTCCTCACCGGTGGCCAGTGGGACCATGGCGGAAGACAATTGAGGAGATGGCGATCCCGGTGTTCGAGACAATGACGGCTGTCGCCAGAGGAAAGAAAGACCGGTCACAAGGAGAACGAATCCGATAATAAAGAACGTCCAGGTGCGCTCATCGAATGACGAGGGCTTCACGTGAGAAGAGCCGGATGATTTTTCACTCTCATCATGCTCCTCTGCTAACACCGATCAGCCTTGCTTGCGCACTTTTTTGCGCGATGTACGCTGTTTCATGCGGAGTGCCGGCTCACTGAATGGACGAGAGGTGAAATGCGAACCGTGCACACCACGATCAGCGTAGTCCCGTTGAACGGCGATCAACCGATCTTCATATGCCTGCACATACGGACAGTGATTGCATGAAAAGATGATGACCAGGATCGAGCGGTCGGCAAAATCAGCCAAAGCATGAGTACGGCCGTCAATTTCCGGCAACGACAAATCCGGTGCTGGGTCACAGATTCGTAAGTTGATCGCCGTCATCGGTTTATCCCAATCGAGAATTCAGCAGTCAAGGGTTACGTCATTGGGGATGATCCAGGGCGCACCTGAATCCCAGCGTGAGATCGCGATACGAAGGCTCCGCCGCTACCCGCACGGTCGCCCGAACCCCTGCCGGAATATCATTCCATGATCCTCCTCGAATGACCCGCTTTTCACCGGATTCAGGACCGGTCGGATTTTTCTCCGGACTCCTCTGATAATATTCTCGGTCATACCAGTCGTCCACCCACTCAGCCGCATTTCCGGCCATGTGAAACACGCCATAGGGACTCTTGCCGCCTTCCTTCGTCCCATGACGAACGCTCATTCCACCGGGAGCATCGACCGGCGCCAGCGTGATGGCATAACTGACCCACTGTCCGCGATTATAATTCGCAATGTCCACGAACGGCTGCATATTCCCCCAGGGGAACCGTCGCCCGTCGGTTCCGCGGGCTGCCTTTTCCCATTCAGCTTCAGTCGGTAGGCGTTTGCCTGCCCACTTGCAGTAGGCCTGGGCGTCGCCCCATGTCACTCCGACCGTTGGCCGATTGCCGGCCGATGTCACTGAATCTTCATCCCATAACGGTGGAGGCTTGCGCCCCGTTTCCTCCAGAAATTTAGCGTACAAGCTCATCGTAACTTCGAACTGATCAATCGCATAGCGAGACAAAAAAACCGTATGTTCGGGCCGCTCATTGCCAGATCCATCATTACTTCCCATTGTAAATGGACCTTCAGGAATCACCACCATCGGCGCCCCGTCTTTTCCTAGCATACCGTCAGCCCTGTTCGGTGACTCGCCAGCTCCGATGAACAGCACGGTGACCAATAGGGCTGTCCCCATTTGACTTATGGTCCGCCCACGACTCATGCCCGCCTCCTTAACCTGTTCACTGCTGTCTGATTTTACTCTGTACAGGCAATGGAACCAAGAGGCTGAAGGACTGAGGCGCGGCCGTCCTTGCAGAATCGTTCGACTGGTGATCAGGATGAGACTTCGGGCATTGGTGTCACAACGGACGAAAGGCGGCAAACCCAGGTGAAAGAGCATCTCTCGAGCTTCAGGCAATCAATATTCGGCCTCTTCGAGAATTACACGACTATGGTACTGAGAACGTCTCCACTTCACTCTGATTGAGGATAGCGAGAAGTCGCGGCACGAAGGAAATTGTGGCAAACAATGGTCCAGATCACTTCGCCGGCCTGAAACGGATTGCGACCGAGACTCTGCCTTTTTGTAGCTGTTCCCCGCGCGTTGTCCGGCCATCGGTGATGTCGTGGGTGTTGCGCGGCATGGAAACGATCTCGTCGCCAACTCGCTAAACAATTTCTCTCTGTTCATGATAACTTCACTTCAGAGCCGCAAACCAACACACCGGTGTTCTCTCTGTGCTGTAGACAAGAAGCGCAGGAATTAGACCGGTGCCGCCAATGAGTGGTGTCCGGAATCGGTCCCGGGTATGGCCAGCGGGCTGACGTGCCCAGCACTAAACCTGAAGGACGCACAACATGAGACGTAAGTCCTTTGTAGATAGCCGAGCAAGAGTCTTTCCCGTGTAGAAGGAGATTTAATCTGAGGATACTCATTTCACGCCGCAGCTTTCTTGTCCTCCCATTCTTCATTTGCTGTCCATTCTTCGAGCTAGGCACATCGTTCTCTCGATTGGTGGGCCTCCAGGAAGAGCTGAAGGGCCGAAAGCAGCAGGTTCTGCCACGGCGCCGACCATCGGAAACGAGCGGACTTGCCGATGCCATTGTGATTAAGGACGCGGATCTCTTCTTTTTGACTAATCCCGATGGCACGGTTCCACTGGAAGAAGGGCACGGCCTGGGTCTCTATTATCATGACTGCCGATACCTCAATGGTTATGAGATCCGCCTTGGGGGAATGCGGTTGGCGCCGCTGGCCGCCACCGCCTCGCGAGGGTTCATGGCCAAATTCGAGTTAGCGAACCTGAAAATGAAGGTCGGCAATGGGCGTGTTCTCCAGCGAGAGGAAATAGAAGTGAGATGGCATCGGATTCTCGACAGCCAAACACCGGCCCTTGACGATATGCTCACCGTGCAGAATTTGTCGCGACAGCCCGCAGAGTTCCCGGTTTCTCTCACGTTTCGCGCTGATTTTGAAGATGTGTATGCTGTCAGGGGTGTCCTGTCGGAATCTCTAGGGATCGTGCAGACGCCCGTGTGGATTAATGGCATTTTACAATTTCGATATGACGGCAAGGATGGTCTGTATCGTCGCCTGTCCGTCCATTCCACCCCCCGCCCTGATGTCATCGATGGAGCAACGGTACATTACCGGTTCCACCTGGACCCGCGCGAGCGAACGCAGGTGCGCCTCTCGTTTGTCATTCACGAAACAGCCGATCAGGAATCGCCCGTACCGACCTACCGCCAGCCGGACGTTCTCGATCTCGAATCCAAGCTACAAGATTCGTCCGACAAGTGGCTCGCCTCTGTCACGGATATTTTCAGCGATAGTCAGTTGCTGGAGGAAATGATTGATCGTTCCCTCCGCGACCTCCGGGTCTTGCGGATGAGACTGCATGACGAATTCTTCTTTGCCGCCGGCGTTCCCTGGTTTGCCACGTTATTCGGTCGGGACAGTCTCATCACCGCGTGGCAAACGCTCGCCTATGATCCCGGCATCAGCGCCCAGACACTCAAACTCTTAGCGTCCTATCAAGGCCGACGCGTGGATGAATGGCGAGATGAGCAGCCGGGCAAGATCCTCCATGAACTGCGAGTGGGAGAAGCGGCGCACATCGGCCTTATACCTCATACGCCCTACTACGGGTCCATCGACGCAACGCCACTCTTCTTGATGTTGATTGGTCGCCATGCTGCTTGGACGGGAAGTCTTACTTTGTTTCATGAGTTACATGAGCATATCGAACGGGCCCTTGAATGGATGTCGCGCTATGGAGGCATCAGCACGGGAGAGTACCTGGCATACGCCGGTACGGCGGAAAGAGGCTTGGAAAATCAGGGCTGGAAAGATTCGGGGGATGCCATTGTGAATGAAGATGGCACACTTGCCGCCTCGCCCATCGCAGTCATAGAGGTACAAGGCTATGCCTATCAGGCGCTCATCAGCATGTCGGAACTGTATGGGCGAGCGGGAGACCACCTCCGTGCGCAGCAACTCCGCCGCGATGCCGTTGAGTTGCGCCGGCGTTTTAATAAGGACTTTTGGGTCCCTGCCAAGCAATGCTACGCCTTGGCCCTTGAGAAAGATCGTAAGCCGGTCACCGTCATCTCTTCCAATCCCGGTCATGCCTTATGGGCTGGTATTGCGGATGAAGACAAAGCTGCACTCACTGCAGATCGTCTCATGAGCGCTGATATGTTTAGTGGCTGGGGCATTCGTACGCTGTCCGAGAAGGAAACGGTGTACAACCCACTTGGTTATCATCTTGGCAGCGTCTGGCCGCACGATACGTCCCTCATTGCCGGAGGATTCCGCCAGTATGGATTCGACCAATACGCAGTACGTCTGTTCGAGGGGCTTGTCAAAGCGGCGAGTCATTTTAAGAGTTATCAGATGCCGGAGCTCTTCTCCGGCTTTAGCGAGAAAGAATACGACGCGCCGGTTCCCTACCCGGCGGCGAACCACCCGCAGGCCTGGGCGGCGGGGGCGCTCCCTTACATGGTGCAAAGCATCCTGGGTCTCACTCCCGCAGCGTTCGAACACCAGCTCATTGTGCGGCGCCCGGTGCTGCCCGACTTTGTTGATGAGTTGGAGGTTCAGCGGCTTCGTGTGGGCGACGCTGAAGTGGGCCTTCGATTCGAACGACGCTCGGACCATTCCGTGGCAGTGCAGGTTCTGAAAAAACATGGGCGCCTCGACGTGGTCGTGACCCGATAGCACATCCTACGCTGAAGACCCTAGCCGTATTTCAATTTAAGGACGAGAATAGCGCTGGAGAGAATCAACGTGACAATGTTGGCCAAGATGATCGGGAGGGCATTGATCAAGATCCCATAGACTAACCAGAGAAAGACACCGCTACAGAAAATCAGAAACATGCCAAGCGAAATGTCCTTGGCTGATTTAGACCTCCATGTCTTCGTCAATTGCGGGAGAAATGCAATGGTGGTCAACGTGCCCGCCAAGAGCCCGATGATAGTAATGCCATCCATGCTTACTCTGACGGCGCGCCAAAGCCATCACGACCTGGCGGCATCCCGCGTATAATCGCATCATACACAGTACGTACTCGCGCATCATTCGAGCGACGCGAGAGAGAATGCCCAAAAGTTAAGGTGGGCATGAATGATATCGTACTCAGCCGACATTTTGTAGTACCCGTTCTCACCAACCGGGCCATGCGCCGGTCTGCGTTTCACCGAACCGTCAACCTTCGCGTCGGCGGCATGGCGCGCGAGGTCTTTTAATTCCTCTTCCAAGCGCTCCCGCTTGGCCTTGAGATCCGCGCCGGCGATGGATTCATCGAGTTCGATCAGCACCGGCAGCCGTACGCGCTCGGACGGATCGGCCATCTCGGCGGCCACGTCGCGGGCGATGACAAACGGCGTGATCGGCTCACGAAAGCCCGGGCCGACCACATCATTCACCGCCAGCCTCACTTCAGGCGTCACGAGATAGCCGGTGCCCGAATGAGGATTGAAGTTGGTCAGGCGAATCGTATCGCGATTGAGGACTATCTTGTCGCCGATGGCGCCATGCGGCAGAAATTCATCGGACAGGCTTTTATCCGTCGCCACCGGATCGAGCAGATCGCAAAAATTCTTCCACGCCCTGACCGAGGCCGGCACACACAGGGGTGTCTGCACGTGATCTTGGACTTCCTCGATGCCGAGCGGCGAGCCGATGGTGACGAACAGGAGCACGTCGAGGGAATCGGACAAATCGCGCAGCACATCATAGGCGATGATGGACCCCTGGCTGTGGGCCCCGACCACATACGAGCGACCGTTCGGAATGAGCAACCGGCGCAGCCGGTCCCGCATGGCGTCCCGTTGCGCCGCATCGAAAAAATAGGCCACGGTATCTTGAATAAAGGTTCTGGTAAGCCATTCCGTGATCGGCTTTCGGATAATGCCCGGGAGTATTTTTGATTCCATCCCTTTCGTCTTCGGGCCAGCAATCGGAGAAGCCCGCAACATTTTTTTTGCCACCGCTTCGGCGTAGTCTTGAGCGTCCGCTCCGTACGGCGCCAGCCTTTTGCTTTCCGCCTTCACCTCGTGGTCCGGCGCAAAATGATAGACGTCCGGCGCCGCGACCGCCAATCCTTCGACCTGGCCGGAAGGCAACGGCTGCGGGTTGCGGATGTCCGCCCAATACGCCATGCGCGTTCGTTCGCCCATGTCCACCTTGAAGAGCGCTTGGTCCCACTGTCGTTTCAGAACCGAGGGGGCGGGTTGATTGCCGATGCCGTGGATGTAGATGACGGTTGGAGAGGAGTCTGCCGACTCAGTGTTGGTCCCTGAGGCAGGTTTCTTCGCGCCGGCCTTCTTTCGCTTCGAAGAGGATGTGGCCATAGCCCTCCTTTCGCGCAAGGGTACAGGGATAAGGGGTTAGAGGAATCAGGATACAGGTATACCGAACTAGACCGTAGAAAGAAAGCGTCAGCTTTACCCCCGTATCCCTGGCTTCCCTCTCCTACATCGCCTCCTACACCGCGAACTGATCTTTCAAGACGACATGCTGGTCGACCGACTTCCGTATTACGGCTAACAGCTCGTCTTTGGAGACCGGTTTCACCAGATAATCCCGGACGCCTTGCCGCATCAAGGACACGGCGAGATCCACATCCGGATAGCCGGTCATCACGACGATCGGCACCGTCGGATACTGGGCTCTGAAATACCCGATGGCTTCGTCACCGTTGATCTTCGGCATGCGAATATCGCAGAGAATGGTATCGACCATCAAGGGGTTGTCGCCGGCGCCGATTTTTTGAATGGCTTGGTCACCGTCTTCCGCCTCCATGACTTCGTACCCTTCGTTCTTCAGCATGAGGGAAATCGGTTTTCGGACCTGCGGCTCATCATCTACGACGAGAATCCGTCCCTGCCGCCCGCGGACCGCGTAATGCGTATGCATGGAGCACCTCCTATCCTGTCGATGGCTTCGGAAATTGAATGGTGAACGTAGTGCCTTTGCCTTCCTGACTATCCACGCTGATCCGGCCTCCATACTTGGACACAATCCGATGCGTGATGCTCAGACCCAACCCGCTGCCCTTGCCGGGATCTTTGGTCGTCATAAAGGGATCAAAAATCTTGCTCAGGATCCCCTTGGGAATTCCGCATCCCGTATCCGAGACGCGCACCGTCATGGCATCGCCCTCTCTCCGTGTCGCCAAGATGAGCCGGCCCTTGCCGCCCATCGCATCGACGGCGTTGCTGATCAGATTCACAAACACCTGGTCGATCTCGGTCTGATGCGCCGTCAGTCGCGGCGCCGGCTGAAATTCGGTCACCACCTCCACGTGTCCGAACTTCGGCCCTCGCCGCACCAGCTTGACGGCCTCGAGCAACCGCTCGCTGAGGTCGAGCTCGACTTCGCGATCTCGGAACGCAGGCCGCGCATAACAGGCGAAATTCCGAACGACCGAACCGACGTGCTGGGAATACTTGACGATGTCGCCGGCGTATTCTTTTACTTTTTCGGCATCGTCTTCATGCAGAATAATTTCCGCCATCCCGAGAATCCCCTGGACGGGATTATTGATCTCGTGCGCCATGCCGGAGACCAGAGTGCCGAGGCTCGAGAGCTTCTCCGCCTGGATGAGTTGATCCTGCAATTGCCGCTGATCGGTGATATCCCACAGGACGATGCCCGCCTGCTGGCCGCGCGTGTCCCGCAGCGTGACGGGGAACAAGCGGTACCGATACATACGTTGGCGCGCTTCAAATTCGCGCTCCTCGGGCGGCCGGCCATACGCCGTCGCCTCGCGCAGGTCGGTGACCAGGTTCTGCCATTGCGCGGCTGTCAGCGGCAGCACATCATGCACGCTGCTCCCCGCCAGCGTCGATTGCTCCGGCCAAAAATGCTGGCATGCCGGTGGATTGGCGTAGACCACCCGTTCATCCTGATCGACGATCAGAATGGCGCACGGCAAGGACACCAGAATGGCGTCGATTTTGTCGTACGCCACGCGTAAGGCTTCCTCAGCCTGCTGGCGCTCCGTCACCTGCCCGATCTGACTGCCGACTGCGCGCAGCATGCGGAGCAGATCCTCATCGGATTCGCGCACGTCCCGGCTGAAGAATTCCAGGACCCCCAGCACCTTCGCGTTCAGCTTGATTGGAAACGCCAAGGCTCCGTGAAGCCCTGTCTCTACCGCCATGGCGGCGCGAGGGAAATTCGGATCGCGGGTGATATCGGTCACCCACACCGGCTCACCGCCTGCCCAGACCCGCCCCGGCAGTCCGACGCCTCGCCGAAAGGCCATCTGCCCACTGAGCACCTCAAAGCGCGCGGTCTCGACGCCGGGAGAATGCCAGACATGGACACAGCGGAGCACGTCGTCCCGTTCGTCGACCGACCACAGCGCGCCGATATCCCATCCGAGACTCTCGCAAATCGCTTGCAGAATTTTGGGTGTCGCCTCGGCCAGCGTGTCGGATTCCGACAGGGCGCGGGCCACCGCATATTGCGCCGTCAGCCGTTGCTCGGCAATTTTCTGGGCCGTGATGCATTCCGCGATCCCGGCCAGGCGATACACGGTTCCCGAATCATCGCGGATGGGGAACGCCCGGTCGCGGATCCATTCAAGGCCGCCGTCCGGCCGCACGATTCGATATTCCTCGCAATACTCACCCTTCACTTGTTTCGTCTGCACCGCCGCCAGAATGCGCTCGCGGTCGTCCGGATGAATCGCGTCCATCCAGGAACGCGGCTCGGCGTACAGACTCTCGCAGCTTCGCCCCCAGAGCGCTTCATAGCCCGGGCTGATGTAGATCATTTCATATTTCTGCACCGCCCTCAGCCAAAAGACTTCCCGGATGTTTTCGGCAAGCTGGCGAAATCGTTCTTCACTGCGTCGCAGCGCTTCCTCTCCACGCTTGCGCTCGGTGATCTCGCGAATGATTCCGCCGTAAAACCGTCCATGCTGCGTTCGCCAGGTCGCCAGCGACAATTCCAAGGGAAACTCGCTCCCATCTTTCCGGAGACCGCATACCTCAATCGTTTGTCCCGTGGCTCGAGCGTCGCTCGACAGCCGGATTCGTTCGACCTCTTCGTGATAGGCGCGCCGATAGTATTCCGGCATCATCATCGTCAGCGGCTTGCCCATCGCTTCATCATCCGTGTAGCCGAACATGCGTTGCGCAGCCCTGTTCCAGAACACGATGCGGCCGCTTTCATCCGACAGGATGATGG
>JBOHOS010000165.1:0-2888 GCA_050731295.1 Nitrospiraceae bacterium
GCCGGGGAGTGTGGTCTTTGGTTATGACGGCACACTGTCTATCCAAACGGAAAATGCGTCTCCTTACGCTCTCGGCGGAGACGCGGCGGGTGATTACACTCCGTTCGGTCTCAGTACCGGCTCCCACACGCTCACGGCGACACCATTTGCGGCGATGGCCGGAGGTGGGGCAGCCGGTGGCAGTCGTACAATCACATTCGCAGTTCGTTAGAGAGGTGAGGTATTGCGGGTGATAGCAGTCACGGCAAGCGGATGAAGAATCGTGAGGACGAACAATGCTGGTTTGGAAGGGCACATGCAAACCGAAAAAGCGGAAGCGTTGCAGTAGCGTCTACACGCGGCGGTGTTCTTCATTTATTCGTGGCCGGCCTGGATTCCTTTCGTTAACTCTACAGACCTCCAGCCGTAGCCGACCGTTCGTAAACCATGAATCGATGTTTCAGGTATGCGACGGTGTTTAGATCACGTCGATCTCCGAGTGCGTAGCCTTGCCGAGGCACGACCGTTTTATGAGGTGCTCTTGCCCGCGCTCGGCTTCTCGCGCAAGGCCAAGCTTGGAGGGTGGTTGCAGTATGAGGCGTCTGGAACCGATGGCGCGCCAGAGCAGCTGTTCCAGACCGACACGGTCCCTGGCACCTTTCCCTTTCTCACTTGGGCGCCGTCGTCGCATCCTGAGCCACGTGCCCTCTCGTGGACTTCTCGATGACGTTGTTTTCGATCTCCCAGGCGATGACGCGAGCGAGCTGATCGGCCGAGAGCGCGCCCATGGCTAATCCCTTCGTGTCCCGATAGAATGGGTCGTCCGGAGCTGCCGTCCGATACGTATTCACCAACACTGCAGCCGGTTGAATCGCGTGGTCGCGTTCCCCCACCAACACGGATTTATCTTCTGGGAGCACTCGTGTTCGCGTGGCCCAATCCCGCTGATCGATTTTGACGAACGAGACGTTCCAAATCTTTCCATTGAGCAGGCTTCTGACCGCTTTCGAGGTATGTTCCAAAAAATACGGATCCCGCACGATCTTCTGTAGGGCCTCACGCACCCGAATATCATAGAGCTTGGTCGTGGAATCCGGTTGAGTCGGCGGAACCAGTGTGGTGGTTCCGACTTCGTAGAACGACTGACCGTCCAGGCTCTTATGGTCATCCACGGTTCTCAAATAGGTGTCGAATAATTGCTGAAGGACGTGTCCACGTTCCTCCCCTGACATCTCCGAAATTACTTGGCTCGTGCGTATCGGTGCATGCTTGAGATCTCGTTCCACCGAGACTGTTTTGGATTTGGGGGTGGTATCCGCTTTACTGACGACCCATTGGAACTCTCGGCCCAGAACCGGGACCAGTTGATCGGGATGACGCAGATATCCCTTGTCTTCCAGTGACGAGGCACTGATCAGCAGTTTGACCCGGCCCGGGTCTTTCGTTCGGGCGACCAAAAAGGAGAATTCCTTCCCCTCGCGATTGACGACTTTGGGTTCAATGATGACTGTTTCGAGCACGTCTTTCTTCACGGCTTCATCGAATCGGGGATAGTCGGTCCGATGTTGCATCATGAAGGTGAAAGCATCGATGACGGTCTGGACGGCCGCATCGGCTTGAGTTTGGTCAAGTCCCCCGCCTTCCGCCGTTTCTGTTCCGTTATCCAGGACGACCCGAAAGGATGCGCCCAGGATCGGGTGCCCTGGTCCGGTTGGTTCATGGCTGTCTTCACCCGCATGGCTTTCATGTCCTTGATGGCTGGCGCGTCCCGGTGGTACGAGAAAGGTCAACCAGCCGATCACCAGTACGGCAAATACCGTGCGTCTGATCCAAGAACCGGCACCCTCACCATTTCCCTGATAGTGGTCTCGCGTGACCTTCTCCATATTCTCCTCCTTCGACGAATCGACTGATCGCCAAAGAGCCTTGCCGTTGGAGTGTTATTCTACACTTTTCCTTCACATCAGTTGGAACGTCTTGTTGGCCGTCATGCGCCTGACTTTGACAGGGGGGACAGCATGTTGGCATCTCGCGCCAGCACCCATTTGCCGTTTTGCTTTTTGAGGATGGAAAGCGTATGCCCTGCACGCGCCATCGACGGAGCACCCCCCGGCGGAGTAACCACGACCGACAGTTTTGTCCACATAAACGCCCACTCTCCTAATACCTTGATCTCTTGAATCTCACTCGTGCCGTCGAACTGCGGCGGTTCCTGATCCGATTGGGCTACCGCTGCTGCCGCGAACGCCGACTTTCCGACCATGGGTTGTTGGCCAGGCAGCAGAAACACGACATCCTCCGCCATTAAGCTCAGGACCGTTTCGATGTCACCCGCCTTCGTTGCCGTCATCCATGTTGCGACCAGCTGACGTATCTCCAGTTCATCACTTTGCATGCTTGCTCCTTGATGACGCCCAACCATTAAGTGAGCTGCGACAGAGACCATGATCCAGGCGGCCTATTCACGACAGCCCCCTTATCCAAGGAAACCCTATTCTGCGCGGAATGTTACTCCCTTACGAAAACTTTTCAAGCGGCACATTCCGTTGAAATCCTGCCGCTCTGGCAGCCTACAAAAAGGCCGTGAGCCTCACGCAAAAGGAAACCGGAGCGGCGCTTTCTCACGCGACGGCTAGGCGAGCTGCCGGAGTGAGATGGTGAGTACCGTCTCACACATCGCAACCCCGCGCCGGTTTCACATTTTGAACGGTTCGGCCATCGTATGGCGGCGTCTGGATCAAGTTGGCGTAGAATACGGTGAGCTGAGACATTCAAGGGAAGGCTGCGAACCTCTCGGAGACTTCAAGGTCGTTATCGCGGTAGGGACGGTCATTGCTGACCGCCCCCCGCACAGATCCGTACGTGCGGCACTACCGCATACGGCTCTTACCTTGGATGTTGACATGCAA
>JBOHOS010000166.1:0-12170 GCA_050731295.1 Nitrospiraceae bacterium
AACTTGCACCGTTCACAATTTGAGCCGCCTATTAGAGAACACTTTTCGGTTTAAGTCGAAGTGAAAACGTTCAGCGTTGACTTGACCGGATTTGGAGCCTCTCTGCTGGATTTTATCTGGCCGTAATCCACTTCTATCTCAAATCCCAAATCTTCAATCATCCCCCAGGCTTCCGGCGCTGGTTGGCCGGGTGTCGTCAGGTACCCGCCGACGAAAAGGGAATCCGCCGCGTAGAGAGCCAAGGGTTGCAGGCTTCTGAGGTTAAATTCGCGGCCGCCGGCGATTCGCAGCTCGGTTCGCGGATGGAGGAAGCGGAACAGGGACAGGACTTTCAAGCAGCGCTGGGGGGTGAGGTGCTGCATATCTGCCAGTGGCGTGCCGGATACCGGATGCAGCATATTGAGCGGAATGGAGTGAGGCTTCACCTCCCGCAGGGCCAGTGCCAAGTCGATGACGTCGTCGTCCTGTTCGCCCATGCCGATGATGCCGCCCGAGCAGATTTCCAGTCCCGCCGCGCGCGCATGGCGAATGGTGGAAAGACGGTCTTGAAACGTGTGAGTCGTGCAAATGGCCGTGTGGTACGTCTCGCTGGTGTTCAAATTATGATTGATGCGATCCACACCGGCGGCTTTCAGTTGTTTCGCTTGTGGTTCGCTCAACAGCCCAAGCGAGCAGCATACCTGGATCGAAATCTCCTGCTTGATGGCCCGCACAGCGTCTGCGATTCCTCGCACTTCACGATCCAGCGGACTGCGCCCGCTGATCACGATGCAGTAGCGCTGGGCCTTCGCGCCGGCGGCGCGTCTGGCGCCTTCGATCATCTCATCTCTGGAGAGCAATCCATACTGATCGATGTCGGCGGTCGAGATGGATGATTGTGAACAATAATGACAATCTTCCTGGCACGCTCCACTCTTGGCGTTCAGCAGCATTTGCAGGCGGACTTTTCTCCCGAAGTAACGTTTGCGCACATGAAACGCGGCATTCAGCAGTTCCAAGACCTGTTCATCCCGCGTCTTCAGCACGATCAGGCACTCGGTTCTCGTTAAGAGTTCATCGCGCAACGCTTTCTCGGCGAAGGCCATAAATTCGGTCATCATAGTCTCCAATTTATTGTGTAATAGAGCTTAGAAGGATGCTCATAAAGGTCACTATCATACCCGCCCACCCCAGTCGCGCTAAGACTCGCCCCTTCCCCGAGGCCGCAGGTGAAGCCAAAGCCGGAGGCGTGCTATTTTTCACCCACCCACCCCAAGCGCGCCAAGACGCGCTCCGTCCCGATGGGGGTACGTTGAGGATTTTGGCGAGCCGAGAACGAAGCTTGGGAAGGGCGCGTCTCGGTGCGGTTGGGACAGGGCGGGTGTAAACGCGCCTTTTTCAGCATCCTATGCTAGACCGTTTCGAAGGGTGAAGCAATGCCTTGATAGGGAATCGACCGCGCCGGCGGCCCCCCCGACAGATGTTGCGCATCTTGTCCGGACGCATCCACCCAGGGGAGCGCAACATACGTATTCCACAGGCCGCAGCTTCGGCATCGGCCGGACCATTCCAACGTTTCGTCACGGCACTGCGTGCAGGCGTACGGCACGATGACGCGCTTGCGAAATCCCAAGGCCTTCTTGAGCTCATGGACCGCCTCTTCCATGCGTTGTTTTCGCAAGTACAGATTGGCCATGATCTTGTGAAAATCCGATAGCTGATCTTGCGGCGCTTCCAGCGTGGAGAGGAGATCAAACGCCTCATCGACCATCTCGAGCCGATAGTACAGCTTGCCGAGATAGAACTTCAGCGCGGAATTGTGGGGATAGCGCTGGCAGGCCTCCTGGTAGACGCGAATGATCTCAGATGGTTCCCCCAGTTCAAGATAAAGCTCTTCGAGGCGGTGCAGAATGATGATGTCGCCGGTCTTGGCATAGACCTTTTCGAGGATCTCGCCGGCGCTCTTGGTCTTGCCTTCGCGAACCAGAATTTCGCCTAATCCAATGTAGGCCGGGAGGAACGTCTTGTCGCGCTTGATGGCGCCCCGGAAATACCGACGGGCTTTCTCCGGATGCCCGCGCTCCAGCAATTGCCGTCCGACCTCATAGGTCATGCCCACCAACATGCTCGCTTCCGTCCGCTGGTCGTGCTCCGGCAAATTGGCTTTCATCATTCGGTGTTGGATGTCCAGCGCCTCCGCCCATTGCTCCAATCGAATGTGCAGTTCGCGCTGGCGGATGAGGGCCGTGACATTTGCCTGGTCGAATCGCAGGACGTCCCGGAGCGCCTGGAGGGCTTCCTCGAATCGTTTGGCTCCTTCCAAATCCTTGGCCAGGGCCAGCAGGACTTCGATGTTCGATTCCTCGATCCCCCGAGCCTTGCGATGGAGCCGAATGGCTTCCGAATAATTCTGCTCGGCGCGGTAGACATTCCCCAGCCACAGCATGGAGTCGACATGATTCGGATCGAGCACCAGCGCTTTTTGAAAAAGCCCGATCGCCTCCGAGGTGCGCTTCGAGACGAACGCATGCGCGCCCTCGCGATGGAGACTCTCCACTTTTTCTTCGCGACGGCGCAGGCGGGTGCTCCGCCACGTCAGGATGAGGTGCTTCGTTTCACGAACTCCGACGAACAAGATGACGATCAGCGCGCCGATCGCCATCGACAGGAGCATGAGGGAGACGGGGCTGAGTTCAAACGCGGCGGCGGGACTCAACCGAATGTTGATGAAACCGGGGTTGAGATCGCGAAAGTAGCTGTAGAAGACGCTGGCGACGATCACCAGAAACAGTGTGAAGAGAAGGCGAAGCATGCACTACCTTCGTTGCTCACGCACGCGGGTAGTTCTCGTTTTGACGGGACGAAGCGGCGTCATCGTCGCGACCGGCTGTTGAGCTGGAAGCCGGACTCGCTTCGCGTCGCTCCACAATTTCTCCAGCCCGTAGTGCTCGCGAATATCCGAGCGGAACACATGGACGACGACATCGCCGAAGTCCATCAAGATCCACTGAGAGGTGGGTAAGCCTTCGACGCTGAGCGGCTTGACGCCGAGATCGGAGAGGACGGCCTGGACATGATCGCTGATGGCGCGAACCTGCCGGTCGGATTCACCGGAACACAATACGAGATAATCGGCGATGGAGGTGAGGGGAGCGACATGGAGGATCAGGACGTCGTTGGCCTTTTTCTCGACGGACGCCTGAGCGATGACAACGGCTCTCGCCTTAGACTCCGGTATGATCAGAGGCCTCCTGATACAAATTCAGGCGCATTATATAGGATTCGACAGAGGCGGGCAACAGGTTTGAAACTGCGAGTCGCTGCGTAAGTCGGCGTCTGATAGCGGAAGCGGAAACGTCGCACGGAGGCATCCAGAGCAGGATCAGAGAGCCGCCGCCCGGAATCTGAACATCCAGCCGACGGGTCCGGTGATCATCGAGCGCGGCCAATGCATCTCGAAGGATCGGAGGCAGCAGGGGCATGCCTGTGAGTGAGAGAAAGGCGGAGCCGGGTCGTCCCAGCACCACGAAATGGCATGCGCGCAACAGCGCCGGCGCCTCTTTCCAGGTGGGAAATTCGAGAAACGCATCGAGACCGGTGAGAAAGAACAATTCCGTCTCGGCCCCGAAGTCGGCGTGCAGCGCGCGGACGGTGTCGATCGAATAGGATTTTATCGGCCGGCGAATTTCGACATCGGACAGGTCGAACGACGGTTCATCAGCGATCGCGAGTTTCACCATTTCGAATCGATGGTGACCCGGCGCGAGTGCGTCGGAGGGTTTGTGCGGCGGATCCCCGGTGGGGATGAAGAGGATGCAGTCGAGCGCGAGTTGGTCTCTGGTATATGCGGCCATCGCCAGATGGCATCGATGAATGGGATTGAACGCTCCCCCGAGCAGGCCGATCTTCATCCGTCGCACAATTCCCTTCTCAGAAAATCATTGAGGGATGGTCAAAAAGGTCGGCCTATTGCACCTTCCCACCTGGGCACGGGCGGGTATGAATGCAGCCTTTTTCAGCATCCTTCATAGGATGACCAGGTTGTCACGGTGTATCGCCTCTTCGTATTCCTGTACGCCCAGGGTCTTGTGGATGTCCGCGGTTTTCAATCCCTTCATCTTATCAAGCAGCATCGACGAGAAATTGACCAAGCCCTTGGCCCATTCTTTTCCTTGCCGATCCATACACGTGACGGCATCACCGGGGTTGAAGTCACCCTTTACCTCGACGATGCCCGATGGCAGGAGGCTCTTGCCCCGACGGATAAGCGCGTCCACCGCGCCGTCATCCAACGCCAAATATCCCTTGGAGCGCAGCGTGTAGGCGATCCAGTGTTTGCGACTCGGCAGCCGGCGCCCCCGCGGGAGAATTAGCGTGCCGGCCTCGACCCCTTCAAAGATCGCAGAAAGCAGGCCAGCTCGCTCTCCGTTCATAATGAGGGTCGCCACGCCGTACTCCGCCACGTGTTTGGCCGCCTGGACCTTCGTGGCCATGCCACCGGTGCCCTCGAATTTCATGGTTCCGCCCGCTTGCTGTTCGACCTCCTTGGTGACTTCGGAAATCAGCGGCACGAGGGTCGCCGACGCATTGCGACGCGGGTCTTCGGTGAAGACGCCCTCCACGTCGGAGAGGATGATCAGGAGGTCGGCGTCGATCAGATGGGCCACTTCACCGGCCAGAGTATCGTTATCTCCGAAGCGTATTTCATCGACCGACACCGTGTCGTTCTCATTAATGACGGGTATGACCCCGTACTCAAGGAGGGCGGCCAGGGTGTGACGCGCATTGAGAAAGCGCCGCCGGTCGGCCAAATCTTGATGAGTCAAAAGGATCTGCGCCACCTTTTGCCCCAACCGCTCGAAGGCCTTTTCATACGCCCAGATGAGCCGGCTTTGGCCGACGGCCGCCGCAGCCTGTTTGACGGGAAGGCTCTTGGGGTAGGACGTGAGGCCCAGCTTTCCGATGCCGGAGACGATCGCGCCGGAGGACACCAACAGAATCTCCCGTCCTGCCTGCTTGATGGCGGCCAAATCGTCCGCCAACTGCTCGATGCGATCGGGCCGGAGACCTGCCTCGCGGGACGCGACGAGGCTGCTTCCGACTTTGACCACTATGCGTTTGGCTTGTTTTATGACCTGGTCACGCATGACGTTCGCAATGATTCGACTTTTTTGCCGACATACTGGATGAGGGCGTCAAGCCCGTCGCGGGTGACGGCGGAGATGGCGAAAAACCGCATGCGTCGCCTGCGACAGTAGGACTGCAGTTGATCGAGACGATCGGTCCGGCCCGCCACATCGAGTTTGGTCCCAACGACCGCAAACGGTTTGCCGTGCAGTGTGGGATCGTACGCAGACAATTCCTTGCGCATCACCTCGAAGCCGCCCACAGGATCTTCCGCAGCCCATTCCGAGATATCGACGAGATGCAGCAGGAACGACGTCCGTTCGATGTGCCGGAGGAATTGAAAACCCAGGCCCTTTCCCTCGTGAGCGCCTTCGATCAAGCCCGGAATGTCGGCGACGACGAAACTCCGGTCTTCCTGCCACGCGACGACGCCCAGGTTGGGCGTGAGAGTCGTAAACGGATAGTCGGCGATTTTGGGCCGCGCGGCGGAGACCGCCGCAATCAAGGTCGATTTGCCGGCGTTGGGAAATCCAACCAGCCCCACGTCGGCGAGAAGCTTGAGCTCGAGCCGCAGCCATCGTGCTTCGCCGGCCGTCCCCTGATCACACTGCGTTGGGACGCGGTTGGTCGAGGTCGCGAATCGCGCGTTTCCGCGCCCCCCGCGCCCGCCGCGAGCGGCCACGTGCGTCTGTCCATCAGCGGTCAAATCAGCCAGCGTCTCGCTGGTCTCGTCATCCATGATGACCGTGCCGACCGGCACCTGAACCATCACGTCCGGCGCCGTGCGCCCATGCCGGTTCGATCCTTCACCGTTGCCGCCGGCTTTGGCCTGATACTGTTGCTGGTAGCGCAGGTCGAGCAGGGTGGTGAGTCGCCGGGAGGCCACCATCACGATGTTGCCGCCGTTGCCGCCGTCGCCGCCGTCGGGTCCGCCGTGCGGCACATACTTCTCGCGTCGAAAACTACAGACCCCGTCGCCGCCCCGGCCGGCGTGCACGTGAATGCGGACTTGATCGACGAACATGGATAGACTCCAGGTAGGTCATCTGTGAACCAACAGGCGAATGGTCGGAATCAGCACGTGGGGGCGCTGATCTCTCAGGTGGATGGCGAGCCGGCGGACGGGAACTTAGGTGGCCGGGTACACGCTGATACGTGGACGAGCTCGGCCTTCGAATTTGACGATGCCGGAGATCAGCGCAAAGATGGTGTGATCTCGCCCCAGACCGACATTGAAGCCGGGGTGAAACTGCGTGCCCCGCTGCCGGACCAGAATGCTCCCGGCTTTTACTCGCTCCCCGCCGAAGGCTTTCACCCCGAGATACTGAGGATTACTGTCTCGACCGTTTCGAGATGACCCGGCGCCTTTCTTTGTTGCCATGCCGAACTCCTTCTAAGCAGGTTTCGTCGTATGTGGACCCGAGGCGATATCCGTGATGCGAACCTGCGTAAAGGCTTGGCGATGGCCCTTGGTACGCCGGTAATTTTTCCGTCGCTTCTTTTTGAACACCATCATGGAACGGGTTCGATCCTGGCGGAGGATTTCAGCCGTGACCCGGGCCTGCTCCACCCACGGACGGCCGACCACGAGGCCTGCCTCGCCATGGACCATCCGCACCTGGGTCAACTCGATGGTGCCGCCCACCTCGCCGGGTAATTTCTCCACTCGGAGCACCTCACCCGGCTCAACCCGGTATTGCTTGCCCCCGGTCTCTACAATTGCGTACATGCCAGCGCCTCCTTCAATCGAGCCAGACTTTCTATCATAGAGGTCAAAAGAGTGTCAAGGTGAAGGGCATAGGTGCGAGCTTTGCACCGGCGGCTTGACGGGTCTTTTCAGCCGCTGCTATAGTGGGCATCAGTGGCTCCGCGGTGATGTACTTCCTGTATTGAGTTCCGTCTGACCCATGCTCGAACCGAGTGAAAAAATCTGGATGGATGGCTCGTTCGTCGATTGGAAGGACGCCTCCGTTCACGTGCTGACTCATTCTCTTCATTACGGCCTGGCGGCCTTCGAGGGCATTCGGTGCTATAAGGGAAAAAACGGCTCTTCGATTTTTCGCCTTCAGGAGCATGTGGACCGGCTGTTCGAATCGGCGCATATCGGGCAGATGACGATTCCGTATGAGAAAAAACAAATGGCCGATGCGATTGTCGAGACGGTGCGGATCAACCGGCTCGACGCATGTTATATCCGTCCCATTGTGTACATCGGCTATGGAATGATGGGCCTCTATCCAGGCGAGAATCCCATTCGGGTGGCCATTGCGGCGTGGAAATGGGGGACCTATCTCGGCGAAGAGGCGTTGACGAAAGGGATTCGGGCGAAGATCTCGTCATTCACCCGGCATCACGTCAACATCGCCATGACGCGAGCCAAAATCTCCGGGCAGTATGTGAACTCCATTCTCGCCAAAAATGAGGTCAAAGCCGCGGGCTACGATGAAGCCATTATGCTCGACCCTGATGGATATGTGGCCGAAGGCACCGGCGAAAACGTGTTCATCTCCAGACGAGGCCAATTGTTGACGACGCCGCTCACCTCGATTCTTGAAGGCATCACCCGACAGGCGGTCATGCAGCTCGCCCGTGAGCGGAGCATCCCGGTCGTGGAAGAGCGCTTTTCCCGTGACGCCCTGTATGTCGCAGATGAAATGTTCTTGACCGGGACGGCGGCTGAAATCACACCGGTTCGCGAGGTGGATGGACGCCGAATCGGTAAGGGGGCGCCGGGGCCCGTGACCAAGGAACTGCAGAAGAGCTTCTTCGAGACGGTGCGTGGCGAGGACCGAACCCACGAGTCCTGGCTGACGCGCGTGTAACTTCCCGTCCTAGCCAGCAATATCAGCGAGTGGCATTCAGCTGTTCAAACCTGATGGAGGGTTCGGTACACATTCGTGCCTTCCGCCGGCTGCTCCGCGTTGATGGCCGAATGACGATCGCCGAGGGCCTGCAAATTATGGTGTGGCGGGCGCCGGGGGCGGAGCCGCACTCTCACCGGTCGGCGCAGTCTTCGAGGCATCCGGTGCCGACGTGCCGGGCGATGCGGCCGGCGCAGGAGCCGTCTCTTTCTTGTTCAGATCGATCACGGTGGAGGAGAAGGTTCGTTCCTTGGAGAGAATGGCAAGCCCCAAGGATGTCACCATAAAGATCACGGCCGCGCCGATGGTGACCTTACTCAAAAACGTTCCTGGTCCCCGGCTGCCGAACACGGTCTGGCTGGATCCGCCGAACGCCGCTCCCATCTCGGCTCCCTTACCGGCCTGTAAGAGAATGGCAGCGATCATGAGAAAGCAGACGATCACATGGATGATGACGGCGAACGTATACATGGCAACTCCTTAGGGAACGAACCGGCTACTATTACGCCAGCGCGACAATTCTAGCAAATCGGTTGGGATCTAGACAAGCTCCTCCGACCAGGGCGCCGTCGATCTCGTCTGAGGCAAACAAATCGGCGGCATTCTCGGGAGAAACACTTCCGCCGTAGAGAATCCGTGTCTGTTTCCCGGCTTCGGCGCCCCACTCGTGTGCCAATGCCATGCGGAGCACCTGATGGACGGCCACCGCTTGCTCCGGGGTTGCGGCCCGACCCGTGCCGATCGCCCACACCGGTTCATAGGCGATCGTCACCATCTGAATGTCTGCGTGCGAGAGGCCTTCGAGCGCGTGGCGCACCTGCTCCGTGACAACGACGTCCGTCCCTCCCTGCTCTCGCTGGGCGAGGGATTCGCCGGCGCAGAGAATTGGACCCAATCCATGGCGGATGGCCGCCTTGATCTTCTTGTTGACCCCGTCATCGTGATCCCCGAACCATTGCCTCCGCTCAGAGTGGCCGATAATGACATACCGGCATCCGAGGTCTGTCAGCATCGGGGCCGACACCTCACCGGTGAAGGCGCCCTGATCTTCCCAATAGAGGTTCTGCGCGCTGAGGGTAAAGGGACGAGAGGCCGGCATGGCCTGCGCGGCGGCATGGAGGGCGGTGAACGGCGGCGCAAGGACGACTTCGACCTTGGGCTCGGGAATCAGTTCCGAGAGTTGGCGCACGAATTGGACCGCGTCCGTCGCGGTCTTATGCATCTTCCAGTTTCCGACGATGAGGCGTGGACGCACAGATCCTCAAGACATCATGCGGCTGCTCAAACAGGCTTCCAGCTAGGCCGCAAGGAGTTTGGGCCCCGAGGTGTACAGTTGGGTACGTTGGGCATCACAAATAACCTCGCGACTATCCAGCGAAGCTGGACATAGGAGATGAACGACGCTGGGAGTCTGTTTCAGCAGCCGCCGACGTTACGCGTGTTGGTCTGGCAGGGCAGCTAACCCCGGCAGCTCCTTCCCTTCAAGAAGTTGAAGGGTCGCGCCGCCGCCGGTCGAAATGAACGACATGCTTTCCGACTCGCCTGCCCGATGCACGGCCAGCGCCGTATCACCCCCGCCGACAATCGTGAGCGCGTACGCGTTGGCCACGGCATGGGCGACCGATAAGGTGCCACGCGCAAAAGCGTCATTCTCGAACACGCCCATCGGGCCGTTCCAGAGGATCGTCTTGGCGTTCTGGACGGCTTCGCTGAACAACTTCACGGACGCGGGCCCGATGTCCATGCCATACCAGCCTTTGGGCATTTCCTGCACCGGCACGATCTTTGTTTCCGCGCCCGGCTCGCGACTGGCCGCCACGACACAATCCACGGGAAGATAAAATTTGACGCCGCGTGAAAACGCGTGCTCCTGGACGCCTTTGGCAAACTCCAGCATTTCGTCTTCCACCAACGAGTTGCCGATCTCCAGGCCGAGCGCCTTGATAAAGGTGAACGCCATGCCGCCGCCGATGATGACCTTGTCGACCTGCTTGCCTAAATTCTCGATCACGCCGATCTTTCCGGACACCTTCGCTCCCCCGAGAATCGCGACGAAGGGTCGCATGGGATTGGCGATGGCGCCCTCAAGGTATTCGATTTCCTTTTTCATCAAATACCCGGCGGCCGCGGCCTTCACGATTTTCGGTATGCCGACGGTCGAGGCGTGCGAGCGGTGGGCGGCGCCGAAGGCATCGTTGATGTAGACATCCGCCAGAGAAGCGAGCGCGCGCGAGAAGGCTTCGTCGTTTTTCTCCTCGCCCGCATGAAAGCGCAGGTTTTCGAGCAGCAGCACATCGCCCGGTTTCATCCGGCCTACCAGATGCTCCACGGCGGAACCGATGCAGTCCGGCGCGAAGGTCACTTCTTTACCGAGCAGGCGTTGGAGTCGTTTCGCCACCGGCGCGAGGCTGTACCGAGGATCGGGTTTCCCTTTCGGGCGGCCGAGATGCGAGCACACAATCACCTTCGCGCCCTCATCGACGCAATGGTTGATCGTGGGAAGCGTGGATCGAATGCGGGTATCGTCGGTAATCTGCAGCGCGTCATCGAGGGGGACATTGAAGTCGGCCCGAATGATGACTCGCTTGTCGTGAAGATCGACCGCTTCGATGGTCTGCTTATGCAGTTTCATGAGGGCTCCTTCGCGCAGCACCCGGCTCGTGTCCGATGGCTGCGGACCCTCGGCGCGGGAGAATCGTCCAAAGACAACGGGAAGTCAGGATTTGTGCGCGATAAACTTGGCCAGGTCGCGGACACGACAGGAATAGGCCCATTCATTGTCGTACCACGCGATGGCTTTGACCATTCGCTGTTGCAGCACCGTCGTCAATGGCGCATCGACCGTCGCGGAATGCGTGTCGCCGTTCCAGTCCGTCGAGACAATCGGCGCCTCGGAGTACTGCAGAATACCCTTGAGCGGTCCCTCGGCGGCGCGCCGGAAAGCGGCGTTGACGGCGGCTGCATCGCAATCCTGTTCCGTTTCAACCGTCAAATCCACCACCGACACATTCGGGGTCGGGACCCGCATGGCCATCCCGTCAAGCCTGCCCTTGAGCTGCGGCAGCACCAGATGCAGCGCTTTCGCGGCTCCCGTCGTGGAAGGGATGATGGACAAGGCTGCGGCTCGGGCGCGACGAAGGTCCTTGTGGGGAAAATCCAGCAGTTGCTGATCGTTCGTGTAGGAGTGAATGGTGGTCATCAAACCGTGCCGGATCCCGAAGCTTTCGAGCAGCACCTTGGCGACCGGCGCCAAGCAATTCGTCGTGCACGAGGCGTTGGAAATAATCTGGTGCGAGCGGGGATCGTACATGTCCGGGTTCACGCCCAGCACGATGGTTACGTCGGGGTCATTCGCCGGCGCCGTGATGATAACGCGCTTGGCGCCCGCGGAAAGGTGGCGGCTTGCGCTTTCGCGATCGGTAAAGCGCCCGGTGGATTCAATGACCAGCTCGACTCCCAAATCCTTCCACGGCAACTCTTTTGGATCTTTCTTCGCAAGGATCTTGATCGGTTTTCCCTTGACCACGATCTCGTTATCGCGGGCCTCGACGTCGGCCTGCAGTGTTCCATGGACTGAGTCGTACTTTAGGAGATGGGCCAACGTCTTGGCGTCCGTCAAATCATTAACGGCGACAAATTCCAGGTCGGGATCATTGAGTGACGCGCGAAATGCCAGTCGACCGATCCGTCCGAATCCATTGATGCCGACGCGAATTCCCATGATGCAGCCGTCTCCCTTGCTTCACAACGGTAAGAAAGAAAAATGCCGGCCACAGGACCGGCAACCGCGGGCATCGTACTCAGTGGCGGGGAAAGTTGTCAAGAAGGTTGTGGGGGAGGAGGGACGGCAGGGCCACCCGCCGTGCTCGCGCAACGCGCACGATCAGAATGTGCTCGTTGAACGCGCGCAATAGCGGCTGGCTCTGCCATCCCTCCTTAAGATGGCGGTAGGGGGACAGTTTGTGTCCCGCCCCCTACGGTGATAGCGGCAACACGTCCGCCTGCCCGGCCCTCCTGGGTGGGAGTGAAGAGGGCGTTGCGTATTGCGTCCCGCCCTCGATAAATCAATGGCTAGAAATAAGGAGGCTGAATCGAAGCCTGGATAATAGAGGTGCAGGTAAAGCCTGTGCTCGCGCACCGCACACGATTGAATGCGCTTGCTCTGGAAGGAGCGCATGGGGGCGCACTTGGGACAGACAATCC
>JBOHOS010000167.1:0-6851 GCA_050731295.1 Nitrospiraceae bacterium
CGGGACCGGAGACTGGGAGGGCGGTCTGCTGGAGGCGTCGAGGTTGAAACCACGTCAAGGAAGCCGCGCCCGCCGATCGCGATGAGCAGGAAGTTGACAGCACCGTGTTTCGCTGAGACGTCATACAGCCTCGTGGCTATCTCAACGTCTGAAGTAAACCCCTTAGTTCCGGGACCAAATCCACCCCGCCGGAGGACCGGCCGGAAACCGCCGCGTCAATGCCCGCTTGGAGAACGGGTACGGCCTCCTCTTTCAGGCCGAGAGCCACGAGCGCGCGAGCCAACGCGAGATGCGACGCGACATGAGTCGGATCAAGCTTGACGGCGACACGCAAATGTTCAGCCGCCTCAGCCGGATCGCCGCCTTCCTGCAAAATCCTGTTGCCGAGCCCGTACCGTCCCAAAAACCCATTGGGATTCTTCGCGACCATCTGACGAAATGCTGCAATATCCACCGATTCCTCCTTCAAAAGAGGTTGAAGGGAGAGAGTCTAACACTGAGCGGGATGATTCGGCCAGGGCAGCGCGGTCAGTGCACGATACGGAATTGCGCCGAGGCAGAAGGGGTGTTAGGCTGTCGGTGATGAGGGCAACATGATGGCCCATGAGAGCACTCAAACGTCAGCAGACCGAATCTTGATCTACGATGGGCAATGCCGCTTCTGCGTGACTGCGAAGGAAGGATTGGAACGTGCAGGCAATCAGGAAGGCGTGCGGTTCGTTCCGTATCAAAGCGAAGAAGCGGCCCGCCGGCTCGGGAATGATTATCAACCAGGCCGTCCCGCCGTGGCCTTTCTGGTCGATCAGGATGGGCGGGTCAGCCGTGGATTAGATGCCTTCCTACCGCTCCTGCCGGGATTGCCCGGCGGGCGCGTGCTTCACGCATTGATGAAGATTCCGTTGATCAAGCCGCTGGCCTACCTGGCCTATCGGGTCGTGGCGCGCTATCGGTATCGTTGGTTCGGTCAGATGGCGTTTCCACACTGTAGTGATCTCGCCTGTCACGACCCACATCCCGCGCCGCATGAATCGATGAGGAGGAGAAGATGAGGATGAAAAGGTTCACGTTGCTGATGGTCGGTTTGTCTTTGATGGTGATGAGCTTCGGGTGTGCCGGCCGTCATCATGGCACGGGACAAGGATACGGTTCTCCATCGTTGGATCGAGTCGTACCGGAGGTCAACCAACTCGTCGAGCAACACGTAAAGGACCCGGACAAGGCCAAGCAGATCAAGGCTATGGTTCAAGATATTGTCGAGGAAGTTAAACGGTCCTCACAGCAGACGCGCGGGTATCATGAGCAACTGACGAACTTGAATGCCGACTATGGAGCGACTCCGGAGCAGTTCATGAAAGTCTTGGATGAGATGAACCATGCGAGAATGACAAGCGCGTCCAAGGTTCTGGGAAAACGTTTCCAGATCAAGGAACTGCTGACCGCTCAGGAATGGAAGAATCTGACCGATGCGATGGCCAAGGCCCGCAGCCGGTATACGCATACGAAGGGAAGTGAAGGGATGTCGCGCTAGAACAATTCGGATCGATCATGGGTCGGCGCGTGAAAGTCGTTGATTCAGGCTTTCCACCCAACGGCGCTGAAAGTCGTCATACGAGATGAAGACGCGGTCTTGAAAGGCCGGCGCGAACGGCTGGCCCGTTGCCATCTTGTCGAGGACGTCCCGAACCCGGTCCATGCCGTACCGGTCGATTAGATAGCGCGTCGCGGAATTGCCTTCGAGATAGGCCACCATCGCCTGCGGTGGAGACAGTCCGCCCCACGGTCCTTCCAAATATGTCAAGTTCACCACCGTGACGTCTCCCCGGATGAGCGCGGGAATATCCGGCGGTGGATCGCCGGCGAGCTGCATGGCGAGTCCCTCGTTCAGCCATTGTGGAATTATGCGGCGGCCACCCATCCGCACATCCAGCAAGGCATGCACGAATTCGTGTCGCAGCACCCGGGTTAACCAGGCTTGATCGGTCAGCGCGCCTTGCGTCGGAATCTTGATACGTCCCAAGCTCGGGTCATAGAGGCCGTCCGACCAGGCCGGGCCGCCGGTGGCATCGTGAAAATGCTCACGCGTATGCAGGACGACGAGAATCGGCTTGCTGGGAAAATAGCCTAACTGCCGGCCGATGTCGCGATAGGCCTCTTCCAAAATCTCCAGCACTCGTGTCCAGACGGCGTGATCCTCGTCTCCGTCATATTTCACGGTAAAGTGCATGCTCCCTCTGGCCAGAAACTTCTGCTCGGCTCTCTTGGCTTTGTCGACGTAGGCCATGTACTCATTCAGATAGGCCTGAGCTTTGGGTGATTCCAACACCCGGTCTTTGGCGTGACCAAGGTGTGTGGCGGCATTCGAGAGATCGTCCTGCGCGATCGACCGTTCCGCCAGGATGATATGCGGCATCGGATCGTGCGGCGCCAGCCGCATGGCTTCGTCCAGCATGTCGGTGGTCAAGGCAGGGTCCTTCAGCTCCCAATAGGCCAATACGAGATTCAGATACGCGTGCGCGTTGCGCGGATTCGCCCCGACCGCGGTTTTGTATGCCGAAAGGCCGGCTGCCGGCCCGCCGGTCTTGGTTTGTCCGACGCCGAGGTTGTTCCAGAGGGTCGCAACATTCATCCGCACCGCGGGATCGCTCAAGGAGTTGAGTGGAAGGGCGCGGAGCTTCGCTTCGGCCTCCGAATACCGTCCATGCTCGATCAGGTCGTGAATCTCGTTCAGGACCGGAGCCGACGTCGAGGCCGGAATCTGTATGGGTTGTTGGCACGCCAGGATGGAAATCTGAGCACGCTCGGACGCCAACGACGGGAGAGATGGTTCAGCGATGGTCGTCGATACAAGGCTCGGGGGCGCCGGCGATCCTCGTTTAGACCAGAATTGCAGCCCGACAAAGAGAACGAGCAAGAGCGAGAGCAGGACGAGGAGATTGCCAATCGATCCGCGTTCATTGCCGAGGAGGCTCATTGAAACCAGCGTTCAGATAAAGAAAGCGCGCCGTATCTGATTCGGCTTACCAACAAGGATAGCAGGTCATCCGAAACCTGCTTATGGCGTGGTGCTGGGATCTTCTACGAGGACGGCGAGGAGAAATTGTTTGGCGCGAGTATAGATGCCGGGGCAGGTTGATTCTCGCGGCCCAGCGACATTTAAGATTCGGATGTCGTGAGCTTTGATCCAGTGATGGACGGCGGCGATCGGGAAGGGGCGAGTCATGGCGCGCCTGGGGTGGGAGGGTGAAGAAGGCAAGGGGCGCGTCCCTGGGCAAAGAGTCTGTCTCGGCAGACTCAGGCCATGGGAAGCAGGCGCGTCTAGGCGCGCCTGGGGATTGGGAGGGTGTGATAGCGGATGAGCTTGCCGCCTGGGGTGGGCGGGTGCAATGTCGGGCTGGTCATCGAGATCCAGGACCAAGCAGGGTTTGGCCAGACGGGCAGCGACTTCAATCGTGAATGCCGTGCCGCTTTTCGGCTCCCCTAGCGTCAAGACCAGCGTCCCGTCGGAATCCCGCACATTCCACTCTGTCCGCTGTGAATAGTCTGCGGATGGGGTTTCCTGTAACGGATATTTAGACGAGATGATTCCATCCTCGGCCATCCGCCTGCGCGGGCACCAACCACCGCACCCTATTCCGAGCGCCTTCGCCACATCAAGTGCGGCTCGATCCACGCCGGTCTGGCCGCCTGACACCATCTTGGAGATGATCGCCGGCACCGCTGATTAGGTCAGGTCCAACCCGAGCAGGTAGTCGTTCAATTCCCGTTTCTGCTCCTCTTCGGTCGTCTTGAACGTGGCAATGTCTTTGCGCAGCCTCTCAATCTCCGTTTCCTGCTGATCGAGCTTTTTGACGTAGCGATTGTAGAGATCGGACTGTTGCGGCAGCTTGCTCATGTTCTCGCGGATGCGGGTCTGCTCCTGCGTGATCTCGCGAATGCGTAGTTCGAGCCCGGTTCGCCGAGCCACGGAGTGGCCGAGCCGGTCGCGCAGCGTGACGACCTGCTGCAAAACTTCCCGAACTTGCGGGCTGATCTGCTTGGACTGGAGATAGTAGGCGATGGTCTCCGAGCCGGAGTCGATGAGCTGCACGGTTTGTTGGACGTATTTTTCCTCTCGCACCCGCAGGCCGGCCGTCTTGCCTGCCTCCACGGGGACCGTAAACCGATAGAGGTCTCGGGTACGCTCAATCTGGTGGATGGGTTCGATCAGATCCCACTCCGATCGGAAGGGGTGTTCGATCAGCACGATCTTGTTCGTTCGATCCCGGTTCCTGATCTGGTACGTCTTGTCCTCCATGACCTTCTGCGTGGCCGTCAGGACGCCTTTACGAAGAGCGACCGACATCAGTTGCTGCGGTCCCGTGTCCTGCTTGGCCTCGACTTCCGTGTTCACGTCCAGACCGTAACTGATCAATCGATCCTGCCCGGGCGCGAGATCGTCGATGCGAGCGTCGCCGGCGTAGGCGCCGCCGTCAAAAACCGTGATGGGGCCTTGCATGAGGTACAGCGGGGAGTTGTTTTTCAGGCGAAAGCCGTTGAGCGGGTGCTTGACGTGCGCCGTGTGGTTATAAATGGACACCTTCCGGCCATCCACTTCCTGTCCGATGATGGGCAACAGGGCGGAGGTGCTCCGGCTCAATGTGACCGGCGTGGCGATCGTGTATTCGAACAGTTCGCCGGCCGCTTGCGCCCGCGCGGCGGCCGTTACGCCGTGCTGCAGATTCATCTGAGCTTTCAGCTCGGGAGCGGCCATGCCCGCCGGCGCCGGTGGGGGACTGGCCGCCACGGCTTCTCGTTTGCCTTTGGCGAGTCCCCGCGATGCCCCCCCCATCTCCGATCGAGTCCGGTCACGCTCCCCCGGTTGTGCGTCGTCGATGAACCGTTCCTCCATCGCTTCGTCGTAGACCCGCGGGCGTAAGGACGCGTACAGTTCGGGCATGACGACCGGCCGGGTCGCATACAGGGGCTGGTACAGATCCATCACGAAAGAGATGGGACGGCCCGACACAAGCGAAAGATGAACATTCTGCCAATCGACGTCGGTGGTGTTTTCGACGATCGCCCACCCTTGGAGGAAGGGCGAATGCTCCTCATCGAGGACCAATCGGTACGCCGTTTTCCACACCGGTGTCTCGGTGATGTAGGCGACGCGAACGCGCCGCTCTCCCTGGCCGTTGAACGTGATGGACACGGACTTCTTTTGTGTGTCGTGGCCGGCCGCGAGGACGGAGAGGGCTTTCCGGAGTTCCCCGTTGAGCCGGTCGTTCAACAATTGAATCCGCTGCACGTGCGCCAACGGAATCGATCGCAAGCCGTCCTCGGTTAATAAGTTAAGATATTCGACCTGGATCAGCGGGCGACGCCCGTTCTCGCCGGGTCCGGCCGCTTGCTCCTTCTTTTCCACCCCGACGATCATCCCGCTGATGGCATTGGGTGCGGTCACTTCAATCCGCTCCCCGCGGATCTGACCTAATAACTGCCCGAGACCGGGATGGCCGGTTAAATCGATGCCCAGCCCGGCTAAGATCTTTGTGATCGGGTCGCGCGAGCCGTAGGTGATGGCGGACACCTGCCCACCGCTCAAGTCCTGGACGACCATACTCTTGAGTAGATCATTGACCTGATCCGCTTTGAACCGGAGATCGATCTGCGCGGTGTCGTGCACGGCGCCGTCATGCTGAAAGTAGCCCACGCCGCTGGAGTAGAGCGCGACCTTGGATAACGGCAGAGAGGCTCGTTCTCCCAGTGCCGGCAGCGTGGCCGGTTTCTTTGCCGTTTCAGCTCCGGCAAGGATGCTGAAAGCGAGAGCGGCGACTGTGCTGAAGAGTGCGACCAGAATCTTCATGATAGTCTCCTTGACCCGTTCATCGACAATGGAGGAAGATGATCCAGCGAGTGTTGTGCCGTCGTCCCCACCAGGTCAGTATAAAGATTGGGAGGGATTCTCACAATGTCGGTGGAGTGCGAGATGCGACGTTCCAGAACTGTTCGGCAGGCCTTGGTTTCGGTCGGGTTGTCCCTGCTTTTTTGGGTGGCCTGCTTCAGTCTTGCTTTACCGGCCTCTGTCGTGGCGCAAATGCCCGAGCGGGACCCCAGGCGGGACGCGCCATCTGCGCTCGACACCATTCCCGAAGGAAAACGGCTGTCCAAAGACGGCGATCGCCTGTTAAAAGAGGGGCGCGAGCCGGAGGCGGCGCGATCGTACCTGGAGGCGCACAAGAAGTTTCAACAGATGCTGCTTCACTATTTTGAACAGGCGTTTCGCTCCAGCTTAGGCGGGGCGCCGGCCGATGAAGACATGCTGACCAAGGCCAGTCAGGAGGTGTCGAGTTTGCGCAATGTGAACCTGTCCAAACTGTGGGTTGTGCTGGATCCGGAGGACCGGGCGTTTCAACAAGGGCTTGAAGCTGAGCGCGCGTCCCTTCTGCAGCGCTTCGAAGAATTTCGCCGGCCGGCGTCCGCCGACCCTCTGGAGAAGTTTCTGCGGCGACTGTACCCGGATGACGCGTCGGGAGACCGCCAGATGGAGGCCGTGCGCGGAGGAAGCCTCCCCCCTTCCAAGCGATGGGCTCGTCTCGGGATAGATGGGACGCCGGGCTCCGCCCCATAGCAGGATGTTAAAAAAGGCCTCCTTCGCACCCGCCCTATCCCAGACGCGCCGAGACGCGCCCTTCCCAAGCTTCGTTCTCGTCTCGAAGAAATCCTCAACGTACCCCAGAGGATACGCCTCCGGTTTCTTCTCGTCTTGTATCTTGTAACGATGAATGCTGCTAACGTCCATGACCAACTTGGGTGTGACAGACCGAACTCGCCTAGGTCCTTGGAGGCCGTGCCGCAGCGTGGTCGCCACGCCC
>JBOHOS010000168.1:0-1811 GCA_050731295.1 Nitrospiraceae bacterium
AGACCGTGCTGCAAGGCGGATTCGGCTCGGGCATCGGCAGTGCCACCTCCGGCTCCGGCGATATGGGCGGGATGATGGGACTGATCGGGGCGATGATGGGTGGAATGCCCATGGGTATGGCGGGAGGCGGCAGGAACATCGGAGGCGGCATGCCTATGGGAATGACAGGTATGCCGTTCGGCATGGGCAGCATGGGGATGCATGCCGCGCCAAAAGATGACACCGTTCTGTACTTTTGCGCCGTCGATGTGCAGGTCACCGAACAAGGGAAGGGGACAATCTCTTCAGCAGCGGCGCTTCCCGTTTCACCCAGACAGGAAATGGCGGCCGGCGCCATGCCGGGAGCACCGGTAGGCGACAACAAGAACAATCAAATGCGGGTCGTCGCCGGGGTCCGACAAAAGAAGCTGCGCGTCGAAGAGGCCACGCCGGTCATCCGCGAGAAGCTCACCACCGGCATCGCAGGAATGTTCTAAACGACGCTCGCATCGCTCATCTTTTGAAGCTGATCAGACGAGCAGCCGGCGCCTTCAGCGGACTTTCTGAAGAATTCCCTCTGCCACAGACTCATTCGGGTTCCCGCGGACCATCATATCCTTGTCTCCGAAATGTGAGGCCGATCGCGAGGTCACCCGCATCTTGAGGCCTTGCGGTACGAGCACGTACTCGATCATCGTCGTTTCCTGCTGCTGGTCCAGGTACCCCTGGCTGGCCTTTTCAAACGAACCGGCAAGCGAGAGTGCGACGCGTCCCGGCTGCTTCACGATCGATTCGACTATCACCCTTTGCACGCCGCCGCCCGCCGGGACATATTCCACCTTCTGTCCGGTTGTCGTGAGTTCGACCTGCCGTGCGACGCCTTGGTTATTGGTATAGGAATAGATGGGATACCCGGCCTCGCTAAACTCAACCTCGACGTTGGCCGACTCCTCTCCTCCGGCGAGCACGCCGCGCCACGTTCCGCCTAAGTCGGCTGCCTGCGCGACTGCGAAGGAGCAGTCTGCTAAGACCAGAAAGGCCAAGACCGTTACACGAAGGGGTGTCCGCATATAGGCCTCTTGATGACTCGAATGTGCTGGGATATGTATTGCCATGGTAGACCACCACACCCCTCACGTGTCAAGAAAGTACGTAGTCCGACAGCAGCGCAAGCATGGATTCGATCACAGAGAGTTATGGGCAGCTACTGTCGTAGTAGCAACCGGTAAGGTAACATTCTTGATTGCGATCGTCCTTCTTGCAAAAGCAGCCGCGTTTCTTACCCGAGCAGTACGAACGTCTACAGTTCGGGTAGCTTCCGCAGCGGCTGCTCGCCATGAGCTGTCCGGAATCACTGATCGCTGCAGGAGCATCAGGCTGCACCGCGCAAGGACTCTGGCAACCCACCATTATAAGAAAAATCAATGCGGAAGCTGGCCATCGCATAGTCAATCTCCTTGCGGCAAGCAAGAAACTGGCGACAGATCTCGCTTTTCTACTCCGCAACCATCGGTTGCCGGAAGGTAGTACCATAGTTTATGGCGCCGGCGTTTTTTGCTCAGCCGTCTTCAGATGAACGTGCAGAACATAGTCCGCTAAGGCTTCCCCGATGCGATGATGAACGATGCTGGACGGATGCGCGTCAAATCGGCTGGCTCGGAACTTGTTGGGCGTGAATTCTCCTCGCAGGGATGACAGGTCAACAAAAGAGATGTGGTCGCGTTCCAATTGTTCGGGTACGCGAATAAATTCACTCTGATGCCGTGGGAGAAGCACAATCGCATAGGCGAGATGATATCTATCAGCGGCCTCCTTGAAGCGTTGAATGTACC
>JBOHOS010000169.1:0-2652 GCA_050731295.1 Nitrospiraceae bacterium
TTTTGATCCCGATCTCGTGGAACAGGTGGTGCAGAGAACACGAGATCTGGGTGTGGAGGTTCAGCTCCACACGGAGGTAAGAGGAATCGAACGACATGCAGGCGGACTCACCGTCCGAGCGTCGAGAGACGGCAAGACGGAGGCGTTTGAAGCGGACATGGCCGTGCATGGAGCCGGACGAGCGCCTGAGATCGAAGACTTGGATCTCCCGGCCGCGGGGGTCACATCAGATCGGCGAGGCATATGCGTCAACGAATACCTCCAAAGCGTGTCGAATCCGGCCGTCTATGCCGCGGGCGATGCCGCCGCCGGCGGTGGACCTCCGTTGACGCCGGTGGCCGGCTATGAAGGGGAGATTGTCGCGGCGAATCTCCTCAACGGGAATCACCGCCACACCGATTATCGGGCCGTCCCGTCGGTGGTCTTTACGGTTCCTCCATTGGCGACAGTCGGCTTGTCGGAGCAGCATGCCCGCGAGCAGGGATTGCGCTTTCGGACACATCACGACACTACATCAAGTTGGTATTCCTCGCGCCGAGTGGGAGAAGCTTATTCGGGGTTCAAAGTGTTGATTGAAGAAGGCAGCGAGCGAATTCTGGGCGCGCATCTGCTCGGCCTGCACGCCGAAGAAGTCATCAACCTCTTCGCGCTGGCAATCAAACACCAACTGAAGGCATCGGACCTCGCGGCGATGATGTATGCCTATCCGACGCACAGCTCGGATATCTGGTACATGGTCTAGTCTTGTCGAGCAAGCGATGTGATCGGCCTCGCTGCTCTGTATCTCACCGCATGATGACTTTCCCGCTTTTGCTCCAGTAATAGTAAATGGAAAAATTGGGATAGATCGCCGCGAGCGTGTTCTGTCCAGCGACTGAAAACAGGACGCCGGCCGCGCCCACCCAGTGTTCGCCGATTCGATACTGAATGGTGGGTTGGACCCCGAGTGTCGTGAAGCCGTTTTTGCCTCCGGCGTTGATCGCATGCCCATCGGCTCGCCAGGTGAGTCCATGAAAGCCGACGAACTCGAGGTTATAGCCGAAGCCTCGCTTGTCATCCAAAATATGCTCGATGATCAGGCGGGTGTTGACGATGTCGGCAGCGTAGGTGGTCTGACCAGCGTCGCTGCCCGGCAAGTGGTAGGAGTAAAAGACGCCGCCGCTGATGCGGAACGGTCGCAGGTTTTTGCGGAAGAGAATGCCTTCCGTCCAGGTGAACGCGCCGAAGCGTGAGGCCGGGAGCCGGCCCAGAGGGGCAAAACCGCCTGGCGGGCTCTCGGTGCCGGTCACCCATTGGCTCGTCGGCAGCACAATCATGTTGAACGTGGTCACCGAGGGCCGCCAGCCGTCAGGGTCCTGCACGATCGGGCGGTACTTCAGATAGATTTGAGTATCGCCCATCCCGGTATCCGTCGTGACCGGACCGCCCAGGCCTTGGTTAAACCGGGTCGAGTCTCTGGCCCAAAATGTCGACAGCGACAGGCCGACGTTGAGTTCAAGGTGATTGGTGAGGCCGTAGGCCATGGTGACCAAAGGATTCAACTGATACGAGTGCGTAGGAGACGGCATCCGGTCCACCGTGAGATCATTGCCGAATCGCTGCTCGCTGATCTGCGTAAACAGGAACGGGTGGACCGTCAACTGCCCCTTCGGATGGATATCCACGCCGCTGATAAAGATCGGGCCGTTGGAGAGCGGATTCCAGCTCCGCCGGTACTTCTGAATTTCTTCCTCGGAAGGCACCCAGTCAAAGGCGCGGGCCGGAGAAGAAAACAACAGGCCGACGCCGAGGAGGATACCGAGGGACTGCATGACTCTCAGACTCCGGTCACTCTTCATCGTTCCTCCAAATCCAACACCATGAGCCCGAAAAGACCGCAAGACAGAGCGCTCCTCAGAGGAGTCGACCGAGCAGGAGGTAGGCGAGACAGGCCAGAATGCCGGCGGCCGGGAGCGTCACGACCCACGCCAGGACCATGTCGCGGACAGTCGTCCAGCGGATCGCGCGCAGTCCCTTCAGCAATCCGATCCCGATGATCGCGGACCCGCTGACGTGTGTCGTGGAGACGGGGAGACCCATCGTCGCCGACACCAAGACGAGCGAGGAGGTCGTCAGATTCGCGGACAGACCTTCCACATGATCCATGCGTGTGACTTGCTCGGCCAGCACTTCGGTCACGCGCAGGCCCCCCAGGTAGCTCCCCAATCCCATGGCAAGCGCCACGCATCCGAAGACGACTATTTGAGCCGTTGGACTCTTCCAGGAAGAGACCGTCCCTCCGAGCATCAGCATGGCAATGATTTTGGGCGTATCGTTCGTCCCTCGCGCGAACGAAGTCAGTCCGCTGGACAGCCAGTGAATCGAGTCAAGGCCTATGGTCCATCCCGCAAGGCCGGCGCGACTGCAGCGGGCCGGCACATCCACCACAGGCCGCCCAAAGACGTAGGTCTGAAAGAGCGTGCGGGTTGTGCCCTGTGAATCGAGGGTAACGAGGGCGCGCGAGGCCGGCAGGACACAGAGGCAGGCCCCTTCCCAGCGGACCGCGAGGGCGCGGATCAGCGGATGCACCAACACCGAGGCGAACAACGCCAACGCGGGACTGAGAAGCAACGGCAGCGCAATCTTGCTGATGATAGCGGGCCACATGAGGCC